>CACBBE010000009.1 GCA_902537395.1 uncultured Synechococcaceae cyanobacterium | reverse complement strand
AGTCCATTTCTATAAAAAAAATTATCAGCAGTAAAACCATCAATACCAGCCATAGAGGTATTTACTACAATTTTTAAGGGGTCTTGAGTTTTTATGAGAGGAATATTTTTTTGAATTAATTTTTTATAAATACTTTTTGCCTCTAAAATTCTTTTTTGATATTTTGATAAACTTTTTTTGTTAAGCCAGTCCTTAATAGACTCTTCACAAGAAGAAAGTAATAAGGAACTTGGACTGGTGGTTTGCAGCAAATTAATACTTTTGATTAATTTATATTCATTTATTAATTCCCCTTTGTACCAAAGTACAGCCGTTTGAGTTAATCCATTGAGTGACTTATGCAATGAATTAACCACTAAATCAGCGTTTGATGATAAGGCTGGTTTTGGTAAATTAAGATTTTCACAAAAAAGGAAATATGAACCATGGGCTTCATCAACTAAAACAGGTAAATTTTTTTGATGACAACAATCTATTAAAGGCCCTAAATCTCCGACATAACCATGATAAGTGGGGTTTACAAGAATAACCCCTGCAATTTTATTCTCATCAAAATTTAATTTTTTAAATACATTTTCCAACCAAATTTTTGTAATTGGTTTGTAATGACCCGTTATGGTTGAAAACTCTAAGTCAAAAAATATTGGATTTATATTCTGCATCGCACAGATTTTTATGACACTTATATGAACATTTCTCGGCATCAGGATATTTTCGCCTGGATTTGCCATTGCAATTACTGCTGATTGTATTAAGCCGGAAGCTCCATTAACTCCAAAAAAACATCCTTTAGCCCCAAATTTGTCGGAGAATTCTCTTTGAGATTTAGCAATTAATCCGCTTTGGGATAGTGGGGAGCCGATTTCTGGTAGTTCGGGCAAGTCCCAATATCCAGGTGGATTTTTTAATAACTTCACTAATTTCTTAGGTAAAGCTGCCCCTCTATTATGAGCGGGAAAGAATAAAGACTTTAAAAACTTTTTAGTTAGAAAAGATGAAATGCTCATAAAGTATTATTGACATATATAGAATGGACTACATGGTAATCTTTTTTGATATTTTTTAACTTTAATGAAAAGATCTTATTCGGAATATTCAGCAAAAGAAGACTTTCTTTGGTTGATTTTGAGACCATGGATTTTTATCCCAAGAGTTTTATATATCCTTTTAACTTTTATTTTTCTATTTTTAAGAATACTTTTTCAAGGTAACAGTAAAAATAAAAATGTACAAAAAAATCTCTCGAAATATCTTTTTGATGTAATAACGGATTTAGGCCCTTGTTTTATCAAATTAGGCCAAGCACTCTCAACTAGACCAGATCTTGTTAGACAAGATTGGCTTACTGAACTTACAAACTTACAAGATAATCTCCCAGCATTTGATCACAAAATTGCTTTAAAAATCATTGAAGAGGATCTTGGATCCCCTACTAATGAATTATTTGAAGAGTTTCCAGATAGTCCTATTGCTTCAGCAAGCTTAGGTCAAGTTTATAAAGCAAAATTAAATAATTCTTATCTAGCTGTGAAAGTACAGCGGCCAAATTTATACTTCCTTATAAGAAGGGATGTTGTAATCTTAAGGTTTTTAGGAACTTTTTTATCCCCACTCTTACCATTAAATATAGGTGTTGGAATTGGAGAGATAATAGATGAATTCGGTAAAGCACTTTTTAATGAAATTGACTATCAAAAAGAGGCCGAAAATGCTTTGAGGTTTGCAAATTTATTCAAAGAAAATCCAAATATTTTTATTCCTAAATTAGAAAAAAAGTTTTCATCAAAAAGGGTAATCACAACTTCTTGGATTGATGGAGTTAAGTTAAGAGATCGATTTTTACTAGAGGAAAATAACTTAATACCTGCTTCGTTTATAAAAACATGTGTCATCAGTGGACTGCAGCAATTATTTGAATTTGGATATTTTCATGCAGACCCACATCCAGGAAATATGTTTGCTCTCAAAGGAGGAAATGCAGATTGTGGGAATTTAGCTTATGTTGATTTTGGAATGATGGATACTATTACAAATTCAGATAGACTTACTCTTATTAAGGCAATTGTTCACATAATAAACGAAGAATATTATCTTCTCGCAGAAGATTTCCAGAAATTAGGTTTTTTAACCAAAGAACAAGATCTTCAAAAACTTGTTGAACCATTAAAAGAAGTTCTAGGAGGATCTTTTGGCGCTGAGGTTGGTAATTTTAATCTTAAAAATGTAACTGACAAATTCTCAAAATTAATGTATTCCTATCCTTTCAGAGTTCCCAGTAGGTTTGCCTTAATAATAAGAGCCGTTGTTAGTCAAGAGGGTTTAGCACTAAGGTTAGATCCTGAATTTAAAATTCTAAAAATTGCTTACCCATATATTGCAAAAAAACTACTGACCGATAATTCTGAAGAGATTTTAGAAATACTTTTAGAAGTCGTTTTTGATAAAAAAGGTCAACTCCAAATAGAAAAAGTTGAAAGTTTACTAAACATTTTATTTAGAGATTCAGAGAATATTAATTCAGATCTTATACCAGTTGCGAACGCTGGATTGAAATTATTTGTCAGTAAAAAAGGATCCGAAGTTAGGAAGAATCTTCTTTTAAGTCTTATAAAAGATGAAAAATTAGAATTTACTGATGCAAAAAAACTCTTGACTTTAATTAGAGATACTTTTAGCCCTCTAAATATTGCAAAAAGTGCAGTACAAAATATTATTTCAACAGTTTAGTTTTTATATTTATAGTTAATTAACTTATCTATGAATTTAATTCTATTAGAATTGGATGTAATATTTTAAAAATGAGAAGTAAAAGGATTATTTAGCTTTGGAAAATTAAATGAATATTTTGAAAAATCTATTTTTATTTAATAAAAAATCTGAAAAAAATAAAGAATTTAGTCCGAGATTTGTTGACCAATCTTTAGAAATTGCAAAGTTAGTTAAAGAAGCAAGAATTCAACAAAACCTTACAATTAAAGAATTGTCATACATTTCAAAAATCCCTGAACGAATAATAAACTCTATTGAAAATAATAATAAAAGTACTAGGCCAGAGTATCCTTTTTTAAGATCTATATTAATTAAATTAGAGGAATGCTTATTATTAAAAAAAAATACTTTATTAAATTTATCAGTTAAAGAAAGAAAATTTTTAAAGAAAAAGGGAAAGGATTTTATGTTTAGGAAATTCGATCTCATCAATACATGGCAAGGAAGTCTTTTGTATTTTTTTATATTAATTTTAACTATTTTTATATTAAAGAGATACTTTATTTTAAATGTAAATGTTATGGAGATTCGAAATATTGAAAATCAAATTATTGATAAATAATTTTTAATAATATCTACATTAGAGTTCTCCCAAAATTATTTCCTAGATCACTAAACATTTTTATATTATTTTCTATTTCTTCTAAAGGACAATTTAACTTCCATTTCCAGTTATTTTTTGTGGTCCCAGGTTTGTTTAATCTACTTGAATCGTCTAGAGATAATAGATCTTGTAATGGAGCGATAAAGAGATTAGCATTTGTCTCCATGCCAATTTCTATTAAATCCCAAGAAGGATTTTCTGAAAATTTATACTCATCTTTTATTCTTTTTTGGGATTCATAAGCTAAATTGTCCCACCATGAAACAGAAGTAGAGTTGTCGTGAGTACCTGTATAAACAACCCAATTTTCTCCTTCAATATTTTTTGGTAAATAAGGATTATCTTCATTGCCATCAAAAGCAAATTGTAATATTTTCATGCCAGGTAGTTCGAAGTTTTTCCTTAATTTCTCTACATCTGGAGTTATTACTCCCAGATCCTCCGCAATAATAGGTAGATAGTTACCCCCTAGATCCTTTTTTACTTTGTTTAATAATGTTTTACCTGGAGAATTTATCCATTTTCCAATAATTGCCGTTTTAGAATTTCCATTAACTCTCCAGTAACCTGCTAAACCCCTGAAATGATCAAATCTTAATATGTCCACAAGTTCAAATTGTCTTTGAAATCTTTTTCTCCACCAATTGAAATTAGTCCTTTTATGCTTTGACCAAAAGTAAGTTGGGGTACCCCATAATTGTCCTGTTGATGAAAAATAATCAGGAGGAACACCACTTTGAAAGATTAAATCTCCATTTTTAAAAATTGAAAATAATGATTTATTACTCCATACGTCAGCGCTGTCTCTAGAGACATAAAAAGGCAGATCTCCTATCAGCTTAATATTTCTAGATTTTGCAAAGTTTTTAATGACGCTCCATTGCTCATCAAGATGCCACTGTATTAATTTTTTAATAAGTATCTCTTCACTTTTTTTCTTAATCCACGATTTTAAGAACTTGTTATTTTTTATTTTAAATTCTTTAGGCCATTCCCACCAAGGCAACATATTAAATTCCTCTCTGATAACAACAAATGTTGCATAATCTTCAACCCAAGAATGCCTACTGACCCATTTGTTAAAATTAATTTTTCTTTCTTCAGATTGCGAACTCCAACCTTGCAAAAGGAGGAGACCTAATTTTTTTGTTAGGTCATCCGCAATATCAAAATCAAAATGATCTTTATTCTGATTTGTTGGACCTAGATTTTCTTTATCTGAAATGTAGATAAAACCTTTTTCGATTAAATCGTTTATATCCAAAAACCATGGGTTTAGTGCAAAACTAGATGGGGAACTATATGGCGAACCTGTAGAGTCAGTAGGTGTAAGAGGTAAAAATTGCCAGTATTCAATTCCATGCTTATGAAGTTTTCTTATCCACTCTTTAGCTCCTCTTCCAAAAGTTCCACATACTCTTCCTCCCGGAATACATGTTGGATGCATAAGTACGCCTAATGATTTTCTTGCAATAATTGACTCTATAGGCATGTTTTCAATATATTTTGATTCTTTAAACTTAACGTGATTTTAATTCTCTAAATTCAACCTTATACAAATTTTTTTTATTTGACAAATATCATTGCTGATTTTTAAGTCTGGATAGATATAAATTCTAATTTTTAATCAATAATTTTTTGCTTAATTGAGGTGAATTTTGAAAATATCTAGTCATTATCTTTTGCGAAATTCACATAAACGACTACGATGATAATATAGTTTTATGGTGCAAATTTCGTGACAAGTTTTATCACGGCAATGCAGAGTAAAGAATCGAACTTTAATCTAACTAATAGTAGATTAAGGTTAGTAAGTGGGACAACAAACCCGAAGTTAGCTGAAGAAATTGCATCATACTTAGGGATTGAAAATGTACCTTTAATATCTAAAAGATTTGCGGATGGAGAACTTTATGTTCAGATTCAGCAATCTATTAGAGGTTGTGATGTATTCCTTATACAACCCACATGCGCTCCTGTAAACGATAGTTTAATGGAGCTCATGATCATGGTTGACGCTTGCAAAAGAGCTTCTGCAAGACAAATAACGGCTGTAATTCCCTATTTTGGATATGCAAGGGCAGATAGGAAAACCTCAGGTAGAGAGTCTATAACCGCAAAATTAACTGCCAATTTACTAGAAAAATCAGGAGTTGATAGAGTTTTAGCGATGGACTTACACTCGGCTCAAATTCAAGGCTACTTCGATATCCCATGCGATCATATTTACGGTTCACCTGTATTAATTGATTATCTAGAATCTCTAGATTTAAAAGAAATAGTTGTAGTCTCGCCTGATGTAGGCGGGGTAGCAAGAGCTAGAGCGTTCGCGAAATTAATGAATGATGCGCCGTTGGCTATCATTGATAAAAGGAGAGCTGCGCATAATATCGCTGAAAGTCTAACCGTTATCGGTGAAGTCAAAGGTAAAACTGCTATTCTTATAGACGACATGATAGACACGGGAGGTACAATTTGTTCTGGAGCAAATTTACTTAAAAAAGAAGGAGCTAATAGAATATTTGCATGTGCCTCACATGCTGTATTTTCTCCTCCTTCTTATGAAAGATTAAGTTCTAAGAATCTTTTTGAACAAGTTATTGTGACTAACAGCATACCAGTTATACATAAAGATAATTTTCCACAGTTAAAAGTTCTTTCCGTCGCAAATATGCTTGGGGAAGCTATTTGGAGAATTCACGAAGAAAGTTCTGTTAGTTCTATGTTTAGGTAAAAAAAATATTTTTTACAAATTTTGTAATTTCTTGAGTCTCTCAGTTTCAATCTTAAATTTTTTTTCGATCTTTTCAGGAACATTATCTGGACATACTTGAAGTGCTGATTCAACTAATTGGAGAGATGCAATAAATTGTAATTGTTTCATATCAACTGTTTGTTCTTTCTTTTTCTCTATTATTTTCCCTCCATGTTTTTGTGATACTACTGATGCGAAGGTTGCTGAGGCAACGTTTAATGTTTTTGGGAAATCCAGATCAAATCCTTTTCTTGTCGCATTACATAGAAATGAAACACCCATCCCATGATATAAATCTAAATCATTTTTATTGGCAGGCGAATTTCTAACATTTGCAATTACTTTATTAAATTCATTATTTGTATCAAATAAAAAAGATGAAAAAATTAGAGGAATTGCAAAAATTTTAGATATTTTTAAACTCATATTTGATTTATTTTTAATTCACATTATTAAAGATAACATTTTTTATTTTTAAACTAAATGCCCACAGAATTTATTTAATAATTTTAATTTCGTGATGATTCTCTACTATTTTAAGCATATCTTTGTTCCATGAATATATGACCCTAAATCTATAATTATCAGAATCTACAAGTCTTGTATGTTCAAGAATATACCAATCATTGTAAGAAGATTCAAAAATCATTTCGTGTTCGTCGACTTGTTTAATATTTGAAATACCTTCATCATTGCTTAAATAAAATTTTTCCCTCTTAAGTTGATGGCCTTTTAGAGATGCATGCAATTCTCCTCGTTCTTTATACTGGGGATTTTCGTCAAAGAAATTATATTTTTTTTCTGGATACCAAGTAAATTTATAATGCGACTCCCATTCTGACTTACTCTCGAGTGCTTGAATATTTATATTCATACTTAAATTATAAGTTTTTTGTGCTTCATCGAAAAAATACGTTCTATTAGATTTCCATAATCCAATATTCCTGGAAAACCACCTTTTTAAATTACTATTTAAGTTGATTTCAGGAGGGTTTTCACCAAAATGTAAATTTTTCTTTGAATTAATAGCAACCATTTATAAAAAAGTCCTATTTATTTAATAGCCTATCTGTAAAATAAAAAAAAATATCTTAAGGTGTTTATAAGGATTAACAGCTTTTCAACACTTCAGAGGAATTCATTTGAATGATAAAAAAGAGCTAAAATTAATACTTGTGGCAGCTAGAAATCAACTTTCTAGTAATGATATTAAGTCCCTGATAGCTTATTTAGAATCAGATGATTGTGAATTTGAGACATCTCTTCAGATCTCAGAACCCACAGAGCAACCAGAATTACTTGAATTACATAGATTAGTCGCTATTCCTGCTCTTATAAAAGTTTCCCCAGCTCCAAAGCAAATATTTGCTGGAAGTAATATTTTCTCTCAGTTGCAAAAATGGTTGCCAAGGTGGTCACAGGAAGGCTTAACAAAAAATCTTGGGATTAATTTGCAGCCATCCAAAATTGACTCTACAAGAACTCAAAAAGAATTTCTACTGGAAGACGAACTTCTTGTTTTAAGACAAGAAAATGAGACATTAACAAAAAGAATAGAATCTCAGGAAAGATTATTAAGAATGGTCGCGCATGAATTAAGAACACCTTTAACTGCTGCTACTTTGGCTGTTCAAAGTCAAAAACTCGGACAAATAGATATTTCAAAATTGCAGGAGGTTATTAAAAGACGTCTTGAAGAGATTGAACTCTTGTCTCAGGATCTACTAGAGGTTGGAACAACTAAATGGGAAGCATTATTTAATCCTCAGAAAATTGATTTGGGTAATATTAGTGCTGAAGTAATACTCGAATTAGAAAAATTCTGGAGATTAAGGAATATTGAAATTGATACTGATATTCCATCTGATCTGCCAAGTGTATTTGCAGATCAAAGAAGAATGAGGCAAGTATTTTTAAATTTAATTGAAAATGCTATTAAATTTTCTAAAGATTCTGGATCTATAAAAATCACTATGATTCATAAGACAAATCAATGGGTAGAAATAACAATTTGTGACAAAGGTGCAGGTATTCCTTTGAGCGAACAAAAAAGAATTTTTCTAGATAGGGTTAGACTTCCCCAGACTTCTGAAGGAACTTCAGGATTTGGTATAGGGTTATCAGTTTGTAGGAGAATAGTACAAGTCCATGGAGGAAGAATATGGGTCGTATCTGAAGTAGGGGAAGGTTCCTGCTTCCATTTCACAGTTCCTGTGTGGCAAGGACAAAACAAAGAGCAACAATACTTGACGAAAGGCTAGCCTTACTCTTAGTTTTTAATAAGCTGTTATGCTAATTTCCTGGCCCCATCGTCTAGAGGCCTAGGACACCTCCCTTTCACGGAGGCGACAGGGGTTCGAATCCCCTTGGGGCTATTAATTAAAATTTATAACGATCTTTTTAGTGATTTTGCTTGCTTATCTACGGCAATTAAATTTTCTGAAAGATCCTTTCTCAGTCTTTTCTCTATCATCCCTATTGGCATCCACTGACAACCTTGAACAGTAAGATCATAAATTAATGAGTTTGTTGAAGTATATTTAATATTTTGAATTTTCCAACTACCCTCAAACTTTCTGAAATCTCCTTTTATTAAGTTAAATTTTAAGAGCCCAAGCTCCTTATCTTCAAATAAATCTATAGTTACTTCAGCTGAAAACTTCATGCCAAGGAAATCTTGAGCCCCAACTTGTTTAAGGTGGACATTATTTCCCTTCTGAAATATTTTTTTGCTCGACAAAAGATTTGGTATGTAAAGATTTAGCCGATCATAATCTGTTAAAACACTCCACAAAGAATCAAAACTTGCAGAAGTTGTAAGTTGAGCTGCCAGTCGTCTTGTCCCACCGGAAAACTTCTCCATCGTCTGCTCAATTGTCCTATAATCATTGCTCTTAGAATGATCTTCTGATTCTTGAGGATTATTCATAAATGAATTTTTTAATTAGATAAAAAATTATTTTCTGTGTAACTATACTGATAAAAACAACAAATACTGAAAAATTAAAATAATTTCTTTTATTTATCCCGATCTCAAAACGTAACCATTTTTGTAAAATAACTACAAATTAAACTACAAATTGATAATCTTTTATAAAAGAAATCTAAAAAATGTATTCACAAGCAAAAGTAATCGCAGGCGGATTAGCTCATATACCAGTAGTAATAGCTGTTTTTTATTTTATACTCACAACTTTTAATAAAAGAGCTTTAAAATTTGTTGAAGAAGCAAAAACAAAAAAACCTGAGGCAAAAGCTGTGGAAACTAAAAAAATCGCTGTTTCAAAAACAGAAGCTCCAAAAACAGAAGCTCCAAAAACAGAAGCTCCAAAAATAGTTAAGAAAAAACATGCAGATGTTCCAGTCAATATTTACCGTCCTAAAACTCCATATGAGGGAACAGTTATTGAAAACTATAGTCTTCTCAAAGAAGGAGCAATTGGTAGAGTTAATCACATAACTTTCGACCTTAAAGATAGTGATCCATTTTTAAATTATGTAGAAGGGCAAAGTATTGGTATCATGCCTTCTGGTGAAGATGCTAATGGAAAACCTCATAAATTAAGACTATACTCAATAGCTAGCACTAGACACGGAGATAACTTTAATGGAAATACAGTTTCTCTTTGTGTAAGACAGCTTCAGTACGAAAAAGATGGTGAAACCATTAATGGTGTCTGCTCTACTTACTTATGTGATATTAAGCCTGGAGATAAAGTAAAAATAACAGGTCCTGTTGGTAAAGAAATGCTTCTCCCTGATGAAGAGGACTCAAACATTGTTATGTTAGCCACTGGAACTGGAATAGCACCAATGAGGGCTTATTTAAGAAGAATGTTCGAACCAACTGAAAAAGAAAAAAATAAATGGAATTTCAAGGGTAAAGCTTGGTTATTTATGGGGGCTCCAAAATCTGCTAATTTGTTATACGAAGAAGATCTTCAAAGATACATTGCTGAGAATCCAGACAATTTTAAATATACAAAAGCTATTAGTCGCGAGCAGCAAAACACAAAAGGTGGAAGAATGTACATTCAAGACAGAGTTTTAGAGTCAGCAAATGAACTTTTCAATATGATTGAAGATGAAAAGACACACATATATCTTTGTGGATTAAAGGGTATGGAACCCGGAATAGATGAAGCAATGACTAAGGCAGCAGAAGAAAAAGGCTTGAATTGGTCAGAGTTAAGACCTCAACTAAAGAAAGCTGGAAGATGGCACGTAGAAACTTACTAATTCTTTGATATTTAAATTTAGGTGAACTTCCTAAATACTTTTTGGTTTAGACACAATATGTAGCTAATATTTGAAAAAAAGAGGATTTTAAATAAAGAATACTAAAAATATGCCTTCAACTTTAAGTAATCCTCTAAGATTAGGTTTACGTCAGGAAAGAGTCATAGCTCCACAATGCTTAGTAATATTTGGTGCTAGTGGAGATCTTACTCATAGAAAATTAATACCAGCATTATTTGAACTATATTTGCAAAGAAGAATTCCTAGTGAATTTGGCATAGTTGGCTGTGCTAGAAGACCTTGGACTGATAATGAGTTTAGAGAAAAGATGAAAGTAAAGCTATCAAATCAAATATCTGGTAAAGAAAGGGAGTGGGAACAGTTTTCTAATTATCTTTTCTATGAACCAGTTGATCTACAACAAAGTGATCATGTCTTAAGGCTTTCTAAGAGATTAAATGAAATTGATAAAACACAAGCTACTCATGGGAATAGAACATTTTATTTGTCAGTATCTCCGAATTTCTATGCAAGTGGATGTAAAGCTCTTAAAGCAGCTGGCCTTTTAGATGACCCTAAGAAAAGTCGTTTAGTGATTGAAAAACCTTTTGGTAGGGATTATTCAAGTGCAAAAAAATTGAATAAGATTGTCCAAAGTTGCGCTGAAGAAAGTCAGATTTATAGGATTGATCATTATTTAGGTAAAGAGACAGTTCAGAATATTCTTGTTTTGAGGTTTGCTAACACTATTTTTGAACCAATCTGGAACAGAAATTATATATCAAGTGTTCAAATTACTTCATCTGAAACAGTGGGTGTTGAAGATAGAGCAGGTTATTACGAAGGCTCTGGTGCCTTAAGGGATATGCTTCAAAATCATATGACCCAAATGCTTGCTGTTACTGCTATGGAACCTCCTGGAAAGTTTGAACCAGAAGCAATAAGAAATGAAAAAGCTAAGGTTCTTCAAGCTTCAAAACTTGCTGACGAAAATGAACCGTGGAATTGTTGCATAAGAGGTCAATATGGAGAAGGAGGAAATATTTCAAATCGACTAAAAGGATATAGGCAAGAAGATGGTGTTAATTGTAATAGCACAACAGAAACTTATATTGCGACAAAAATTTTCGTTGATAACTGGCGTTGGCAAGGGGTTCCTTTTTATTTGAGAACAGGTAAAAGACTACCTAAAAGACTTGGAGAAATAGTCTTGACTTTTAAAGACGTTCCTGTTCATTTATTTGAATCAACAATAATAAATCCTGCCCCAAATCAACTTATCCTTAGAATTCAGCCAAATGAAGGTGCTACTTTCAAATTTGAGGTAAAATCTCCTGGTTCTGGAATGAAATCAAGACCTGTTGAGATGGAATTTTCTTATGATGAATCATTTGGAGAACCCTCAGATGAAGGGTATGTAAGATTATTAGCTGATGCAATGCTTTCTGACCCAACCCTATTTACTCGAAGTGATGAAGTAGAAGCAGCCTGGAAACTCTATACGCCATTAATAGAATTGATGGATAATTCTCCTTGGAAGTTACCTATTTATAATTATGAATCTATGACGTGGGGACCTCCTGAATCTGAGCAATTAATTTCAAAAGATAATATTTTCTGGCGTAGACCTTAAAAATGAAACCTCAACTAACACTCCAAACCCCCTTAGAGCTGCCTTATCAGGAAATTTCTAATTACCTTAATAAATTATGGATTTCAGAAGATAATAATAATAGTGGAGCTAATACTTTTACCTTAATGGTCTGGCAGCCTGCTTGGCTAGAACAATGTTTGGTTCAAAAAGGGTTAGTAAATGGACCAATTACTGGAAATTTAAGTCCAGAGATAATTGAAGTTGCTAAAAAATTTATATTAGATCAAGGACTTCCTATCACTACTTCCCTCAATAGTGAAGAATTATTGAATTTGTTGAAGAAAAATTTATCTAATAAAGAATTTGAAGATTTTAGAGGACAATTTTTTGAATCATCAATAAGTACATTGAATCCAAGGAGATTAATAACTCTAGCGCCAACATTAAATAAAAATTCAGATATCAAAACTTTTGTATCCGCTTACTGTCCATTAAGTGATACTCCAGCTTTGCAACCTATATGTGGGGATTTAGTTGTTATTAGGGGGGACTCGGCCTCAATATCTAATAAAGGGTTAAAAATAATTGATGGTTTATCAATTGATGAATTACCTTCATGGTTGTGGTGGAATGGAAGCTTGGATGAATCGCCTGAAATCTTCGAATTTTTTACTACTTATGGTCTGAGGTTAATAATTGATACTGCTCTTGGGTCGCCTCAAAGATGTTTAAAAGTTTTAGATCAATTAAATAACTCGAATAAAGCTATTAATGATTTGAATTGGGTTAGATTGAAAAATTGGAGGGAATCATTGGCAATGATTTTTGATCCGCCCTCGAGGAGACAAATTTTAGATCATATTACTGATATTGACATTGATATCGCAGGAGATCACATGATTCAAGCTTTGTTTTTGATTTCATGGATTAGCGATAAGCTTGGTTGGTCATTTCTGAGAGTTGAAAGGGATATAGAAGCAATAAAAATAGAGTTTGAAAGAATTAATGGCGAAATAATTTCTGCAACAATTAATCCTTTATCTTTGGGGAATCCAAGTATTCATTTAGGACAAGTTATTGGATTGAGGCTGATTTCAAAAATTAGTGAGGTTCAAAAAAATAACACTTGTGTAATACTTGGCTGTGAATCAGTGGAGTGTATGAGACTTGAAGCAGGGGGAATGGCTAATATGGAATTAATAGAACAAGTTGTTCCAAATTCTTTTTCTACATCAGAGTACGATGTTAGTAAATTATTGGGAAGTAGTAGAGGTAGTACCAGCCCTCTTTTTGAAAATTCTATTAAAATAGCTCTTCAAATATTTAATGGTTTTAATAACTAATAGATGCCTTGTGTAATATCTTCTCCTTCAACTGATAGTGGAAAAACTACATTATCGCTTTTGTTATCTTGTTGGGCGTTCTCAAAAGGTATAAAGTTACAAACTTTCAAGGTTGGCCCAGATTATCTTGATCAACAACAACTTAGTTCAATTGGCCAACCTATTTGTAGGAATTTAGATATTTTTTTAAGTGGTGAGGAATGGGTTCAAGAAAGTTTTTTTAAACATTCTTTGAAATATGAATTCTCATTAATTGAAGGAGCAATGGGTCTATTTGATGGATTAGGGGCAACAACCTATTCCAGCACAGCAAATATTTCTAAACTTCTAAATGTTCCAATAATTTTTATTGTTAATGCTAGAGGTCAAGTAGCCTCTCTTCTGGCTACTATTCGTGGTTTTAGAGATTTTGATAGTAAGTTGTCAATAGCAGGAATTATATTTAACAACGTTAATTCAGATAGACATAAAAAATTGATCAAAGAGGTTTTTAAAAATGAAGAAATCGAAATTCTTGGTTTTTTACCATCTGATTCAAAAATAACTTTAAACAAAGCTAATTTAGGTTTGATATCTCCAATGGAAAATGAAAAAGAAATTGATGTTGAATATTTTGCAAATTTCGCAGAAAGAAACCTTGATGTATTTTCTCTGATTAAATTGCTGAAATCTCCTCAAAAGAAAATATTTAATTCTGTCAATTTTAAAGATTTTAAAATTGACAAAAGTAAACCTATCGCAATTGCAGAAGATAAAATCTTTCATTTTCAATACCCTGAAACTAAGGAGTTTTTGAGTGAAATAGGCATTCCATTAATTTCATGGAGTATTTATGATGATGAAGAAATACCTAATGAGGCTTCTTCTTTAATTATTCCTGGGGGATTTCCTGAAAAATATGCTGATCATATAAGTAACTCTACAAAAAGCTTAAATTCGTTAAAGAAATTCCGCAAAAATGGATTTATATATGCTGAGTGCGGAGGGATGATGATTTTAGGAGACTTCATAAAAGATGAAAATGGTAAAAGTCATAAAATGAGTGGCGTACTACCTTTTGGATCAAAAAAAAGTAAACTTTCAGTAGGTTATAGATACATTGAGGGTTTAAAAGATACCCCGATCATTAAACAAAATCAATTAATTAGAGGACATGAATTTCATTATTGGGAAATTGAAAATAATTTATCTGAACTTGATGTTGGAGAGGTTGATCATCAGAAGAAACTTTCTTCCCCATGGAAAATTAAATCTTGGAAAACTGAATACAAAAATGAAGGCTTTTTTGATGAAAAATTACATGCGAGTTGGATTCACTTACATTTGCCAAGTTCTCTAGAAATCGCAAAAAACTTTATAGATGCCACCCAGATTACTTTTTCAAAGCATTCTTAATTTATTACCAAATCAAATATTTTGAGAGGAGAACCTAAAAAAAACATTCCAGGTAAAGTGATTAATGGTCCTAAAAAACTTCCCACCATGACCTCAATCTTTGTATGGCCTAGGGTTTCTTTTAACAGTAATTCAGATTGAGGGTCTAGTTTTTTTGATAGTTTATTAATTTCTGCTGCTTGAATACCAGCTGATTTTCGAACACCACTAGCGTCATACATAACTATTAGTGCGACAGCAACTGATAATGCGAATATTGAGCTATCAAATCCTAATTCATAACCTATACCAGATGTAGCGCCAGTTATTAAGGCGGAATGACTTGAGGGCATCCCACCCGTCTCGAACATAATTCCAAATCTTATCTCTCCAGTTGAAAAGAAATTGAATACGATTTTAAAAAATTGAGCTAGCAAACAGGATAATAGGCTCCAGAAAAGAACTGAATTATTAAAAAAAGAAAAAAACTCAGACATTAATTAAATAAAAATCATCTATCTCTATTTGTAATAAAGTCAGCTAAAGATATTAAATACTTTGCATCTGCACCCCAAGGTTCAATTGCTTTTTTTGCTTTTTCAACTAAATCAAATGCTCTTTTCTTTGACTCCTCCATTCCAAGTAATTTAGGGTAAGTAGTTTTGTCAGCTAGAAGGTCTTTACCGGCAGTTTTACCAAGCTTTTCACTACTGGAAGTTAAATCAAGAATATCATCTATTATTTGGAAGGCTAAACCAATTCCCTCTGCATATGTTGTCAGAGCTTGTAATAGTTTTTCGTTAGCTCCTGCGATCATCGCGCCTGTTCTAACGCAGGCCTTCAATAAAGCCCCAGTCTTGTGAAGATGAATATATTCGAGAGTTTCAAGGTCGACTTCTTTGCCTTCGCATTCCAAATCAACAACTTGTCCCCCGACTAAGCCTGGTGCACCAGCAACTAAGGATAATTCGCCAACTACATTTAATAATCTATTTGGATCGACTCCAGGGCTTCTTAAAGAGACCATTTCAAAGGCCCTTGTTAATAAAGCATCGCCTGCAAGAATAGCTATTGCATCTCCATATACTTTATGATTTGTCGCCCTACCTCTCCTCAAGTCATCATTATCCATGGCGGGTAAATCATCATGAATCAAGGACATTGTATGGATCATTTCTATTGCTACCGCTGTAGGAACTGCAAGAGAGGGTTCTCCTCCAGCCAGTGCACAAGATGCTAAACATAAAATTGGACGTATTCTTTTCCCTCCAGCTAAGAGGGAATATCTCATCGATTCTCTTAATATTTCTGGATTCTCAGGACCCAAGGAAAAATCAAGTGCTTCTTCCACAACCTTTTTTGTGTTTTTAAGATATTTTTCAAAATCAGAAATACTATTTATAACTTCAGTCATTTTAAACCTTCAGTAAAAAAAAAATCATCTTGGGATTTATGGCAAAAGGTCATTAAGAGTTGATGATAAACCAAATTGTTTTTGCCAGCTAAAAATAGTATTTACAAGTAACATTGTTACTGTCATTGGTCCAACACCTCCTGGGACAGGTGTGTAAGCAAATACTTTAGAAATAACATCTTCTAATAATACATCGCCACATAATCTCGTTTGATTTTTATCGGAACTTTTTAATCTATGTATTCCAACATCAATAATTACTGCTCCTTCTTTCACAAAACTCGAATCTACAAGATTGGGTTTTCCTGCTGCAGCAATTAGAATGTCGGCTTCTCTGCAAATTTTATTCAATTTTAATGTTTTTGAGTGAGTAATTGTTACCGTGCCATTTAGGTTCAACAACAGAAGCGATAGGGGTTTCCCAACAAGCAAACTTCTTCCTATGACAACAATTTTCTTGCCTTCAATTGTAATATTTTGGGATCTTAATAAATTAATAATTCCTGCTGGTGTGCATGATCTCATCGCAGGCTCATTTTTTACAAGTTTGCCGATGTTTATCTCATTTAGTCCATCTACATCTTTGCTTGGATTAATATGGCTGATCAGTTTTTGCTCGTCAAACTTCTTTGGGATGGGAAGTTGTAATAACATTCCATCAATATCTTTATCTGAATTAAGTTTGATTATTAATTGTTCAACTTCTTTTTGCTCTACACTATCCTTTAGATGAAAGATAAAGCTCTTTATCCCAATCCTTGAACATGCTTTTTCCTTATTATTAACGTAAACACCACTCGCGGGGTCTTCACCTATTCTTATCACAGCTAAACCAGGAGCTCTTTTTGCAGCTTTTTTATTGCTCGAGATATAGTTAGATAATCTTTCTTCAATTTCGAGAGATAATTTTTTACCGTCTAATTTTAATGACATTTAGAAAAACATCTCCTTTTTACACTTAGCATGCCTATAATTTTAAATCAATCAAATAGATTTATCTATATTCTGTGCAAAACATCATAACTACCTTAAAGAAATTTTTTTATCTGTGGAGGCGAAGTCAATTCCCAGTAAAACAACCAATTAAAATTTCAAGAATAGATAATCTCATAATTTTTTTAGTGTGTATTTTAATTTCAATAATTTCTTCTTATAAACTACTTCTTATCTCGCCTTTAAATATCCCAGAGATTTTTTCTTGGTTTTTGACCTTTATTGAAATACTTATTAGTTCTGGAGTTTTGATATTAGTTTCAAAAAAAGAGAATCCCACAATTTCCTCAAGACAGATCTTCTTGATCCTTACTCTTCTTTTAGCAGTACAAGTTACGAAATTAGCCTTAGCTTCAACCATAAGTCCATTATCTATGATAATTCCACCGGCATTAATAATATCTCAAGGAATGGGAACCATAACAGCTTTAGCTTGGGTATCAATAGCGAGTCTTATTTGGCCTGACCCAGAAATTGTTATAAATAACAATTTATTTTTTATTTTATTAGTTTTTGCTTCAATAGTATCTCTTCTTGGAGGAAGAATAAGAAGTAGAGCTCAGTTACTTCAACTATCAATTTTTGTGCCCATAGGATCTTTCTTGAGTCAATGGATATTGATAGGTAAAGATAAAATACCTGTTATTAATAATAAGCAAGATTTTGTTTTAGCTAATGGGGATATATTTTCTGATTCCTTGCTATTGGCGATAGCTATGCTTTTTACAATTTTATTTATTCCTATTTTTGAATCGATATTCGGATTATTAACCAAAGCAAGATTGCTCGAATTGGCTGATAAGGAGAAGCCTCTAATTAGAAGATTGTCTCTAGAAGCTCCTGGTACTTTTGAACATACCTTACTTATATGTGGTTTAGCAGAGGAGGCAACAAGAATGATTGGTGGTGATATTGATCTTATTAAAACTGGAGCGTTGTATCATGATGTTGGCAAATTACATGCACCTAACTGGTTTATTGAAAATCAAGATGGTTCAAAAAATCCGCATGACGAATTAGATGATCCGATTAAAAGTGCAGAAGTATTACAAGCTCATGTTGATGAAGGATTGAAATTTGCAAGAAAAAATAGACTACCTAAGCTGATAGCTAATTTTATTCCTGAACATCAAGGTACCCTTAAAATGGGATATTTTTTTCAAAAAGCTAAAGAAAAAAATCTCGACATTAATGAATATTATTTTAGATACAAAGGCCCTATTCCTCAGTCCAAAGAAACAGCTATTTTAATGCTTGCCGATGGATGTGAAGCAGCACTAAGAGCTATGAATATTAATGCAACTGATAAAGAAGCTTTGAAAACAATTTCTAATATTATCTACTCTCGTAAAAAAGATGGGCAATTAGATGATAGCAAATTATCTAAAGGAGAAATTTTTCTTATAAAAAGGGCATTCTTGAATGTTTGGAAAAGAATTAGACACAGAAGAATTCAGTATCCAACTGGCAAGAATAATACTTTTTCTTAATTTTAAATTTTATAACCTAATACTTCTTCGATGTTTCGGATTACACCAATAAAGAAGAGCTAGCATACTTAATAATGTTGTTAAAAGAGTAAACCCACCAATTCCATAAATGTCTTGAAGAGTTATGAGTCTTACAACTGAATAAGGACCCATACCAGAGATTACCATTGATAAAGATACCAGAGTTAAAGTTACTCCCCATTTTCTCTCTGCTAAAAGAGCTGCTGAAGAAACTATTCCAACAATTGCAGAAGGCCATCCAAGACTTATTGCAAGAGTTATATTCGCAACTTTTAGTGGAGGTCCATAACTTATTATTATTGCGATTATTGGAAGTGCAATTATGTTGCCGATTAAGCCAACCCACGAAAGTGCCCAATATCCAAGTACCCTTTCTCTCATTATTTACTGCTTTAACTATTAGTTAAATCTACATTATTGCGAGACTATTTTTTTATGATACTTAATAATCCTATGAAAGTAATTTAATTTGCAGGATTAGATAGAAATTTATTATCAGAATTCTCTAAATTATCAAATTGTGGATGAATTGAATTTTTTTTCTCAGAAAATACAAGTCTATTTAAAGCATTAACGTAAGCATTTGCTGCAGCAACTACAACGTCTGTGTCAGCAGAATGACCAGAATATATTTTATTATCCCTTCTTATTCTTATTGTTACTTCGCCCAAAGCATCAATTCCTTCTGTTACCGACTTAACAGAAAATTCAATTAATTCATTAGGAACTTTAGCTAATTTATTTAAAGCCTCGCATACAGCATCAACTGGCCCAGTCCCTATTGATACAGCAGTATCTAAACTATTATCTTCTGTGTTTAGAAGCGAAATGGTTGCAGTAGGTTTAGAGGCGTTACCACAACTTACTTGTACAAGACTTAATTGAAATTTAGCTTCTGGTAGCTGAACTTGTTCACTAACAATTGCTTCTAAGTCTCTGTCAGTAATTTCTCTTTTCCTGTCAGCTAAATCCTTAAAACGAGCAAAAGCATCATTTAAATCTTCTCGGCTTAAGTCATATCCCATTTCTTCTAATCTTGCTCTTACCGCACTTCTTCCACTCAGTTTCCCTAAAGATATTTTGTTGTCACTCAAACCAACAGTTTTTGCATCGATAATTTCGTAAGTTAGTCTGTTTTTTAAAACACCGTCCTGATGAATGCCTGACTCATGAGCAAAAGCGTTAGCTCCCACAATTGCTTTATTAGGTTGTACAGTCATTCCAGTTAGGTTAGAAACAAGTCTAGAGGTTTTTGTTATTTCATCTGTTCTAATAGCCGTAAGAGGAGTTGGGGAACCTGGATTTCTTTTGAAAAAACTATTAAAAAAACTTTTCCTAACATGAAGTGCCATAACTAATTCTTCTAAAGAGGCATTCCCGGCTCTTTCTCCAATTCCATTAATAGTACATTCTAATTGCCTAGCTCCATTTTTTACTGCCTCAAGAAAATTGGCCACTGCTAAACCTAAATCATTATGACCATGAACCGAGATTATTGCCTCATCAATATTTGGAACATTTTTATTTATATCGGCAATTAGTTTGCCAAATTCACTAGGAGTTGTAAACCCAACTGTATCAGGGATATTTATCGTTGTCGCTCCTGCGGTAATTGCTAGTTGAATAACTTCGTATAAAAATTCAGGATCACTCCTTGAGGCATCTTCACAAGAAAACTCAATATCATCTACCAAGGATTTCGCATAATTAACCATTTCTGGAACTATTTGAAGAACATCTTTCCTAGATTTTTTTAGTTTATGTTTAAGGTGAATATCGCTTGTCGCAATAAAAGTATGTATTCTTCTCTTGGGAGCTGGACTTACTGCTTCATAACATGCTTTTATATCTCCTTTAGACGCCCTAGCTAAACCACATATTATAGGGCCATTTTCTTTCCCTACGACACTAGCAATCTTATTAACAGCTTTAAAATCTCCTGGGCTTGCGAAAGGGAATCCAGCTTCAATAACATCTACTCCTAATCTTGCTAATTGATGGGCGATAGCAAGCTTTTCTTCAAGATTTAAACTGGCACCAGGAGATTGCTCTCCATCTCGAAGGGTTGTGTCAAATATCAAAATTCTTCCAGGGTCTTTTGACATTAGAGAGAATAAACTAATCTTATATTAAGCTAATTAAAAAAATTTGACTAGATTTAGTTCAATAAAAGTTTGCTGAAAGCTTATAACTTAAATAATATTGATTAAAATTCTGAAAAAAAAAATCAAATACTTAAATTTTTAAAGTATTGTTTTATGATTAAAGACTTTTTTATAAAAAAATTTCGATTTTTTATAAAACTAAAGGCATAAATTTAAAAAGTATGAATGGGCAATACTCTAAAAATAATGTTTTAGGCCAGTTAGCTATAGTTTTACATGCTCATCTACCTTATGTCAGAAAAAATGAGAAAAACTCCTTAGAAGAGGATTGGTTATTTCAGGCGATTCTGGAATGTTATATACCATTACTTCAATCAATAGAATCTTCCAAAAATGAAAATCCTGAAAATACAAAACTTACTATTAGTTTATCTCCAACATTATTATCACTTCTAAATAATAAACAAATTCAAGAAACTTTCCCAAGCTGGATTAAAACAAGGAATGATTTCCTAAACGAACTGCCACTAGAAGAAAAAAATGCCTCTGCATTTTTAAAGAACAATCTTAATGATAAATACTTATACTGGCAAAATTGTTCTGGAAATTTAATTGAGAGGTTTAGGGTTTTAAAAAACTCTGGAAATTTGGATATTCTTACTTGTGCTGCTACTCACGGTTATCTGCCAATTTTAAGGGAGAATCCTGAAACTGTAAAAGGACAAATTAATACAGCCATTAGAAGCCATGAAAATATTCTTGAAACAAAGCCTTTAGGTATTTGGTTACCTGAATGTGCGTATTATGAGGGTTTAGATGAAATACTATTTAATTCTGGAATAAGATATACAATCCTAGATGGACACGGGATTTTAAACTCCACACCAAGGCCTAGATATGGTGTATATGCTCCAATATGCTCTAAAAAAGGAGTGGCATTTTTCGGGAGAGATAGTGAGTCCACCTTGCCCGTTTGGTCCGCTAAGGATGGGTTTCCAGGCGACAAAGTCTATAGGGAATTTCATAAAGATTTGGGGTGGGAATTACCTCTCTCAAAGCTCCAAAAGAAGGGTATTTCATCAAAAAGACCTTTGGGTTTAAAGTTTCATAAGATTACAGATGAAAAAATTTCTTTAGGGGAAAAAGAGTTTTACCTTGAAAATGAAGCCAAAAATAAGGCAGCAGAACATGCTGATACCTATCTTCTAGATAGATCCAAACAACTAGAAAAATTGACTTTATCCTCTTCCTTTAAGCCTTTATTGGTAGCCCCATTTGATGCAGAGTTATTTGGTCATTGGTGGTATGAGGGACCTTTTTTTATTGAAAATATACTAAAGAACTCTAGTAAATATTCAATTAAGCTCACAAATTTAAAAGAATTTTTAGTGCAAAAACCAAATCTTCAGATTTGTGAGCCATCGCCATCAAGCTGGGGACAAGGTGGTTACCATAATTACTGGATTAATGATGCAAATGCATGGATCGTTCCAGAAATCACAAAGGCAGGCTCAACATTTGTAGATTTGTGCTTGGAAAATTTTAATAATGATTTATCTCAAAGACTCTTCAAGCAAGCCGCAAGAGAACTACTTCTTTCTGAGTCTTCTGATTGGAGTTTTATTCTAAGAGCTGGAACCACAACTGAACTCGCAAAAGAGAGAATAGAAAGACACTTATTCAGGTTCTGGAAATTGGTTGAAATGATTAAAAATCTTTCTAATATTAATTTAAAATTTCTTGAAGATATTGAGGAAGAGGATAAAGTCTTCCAAAATATTAATATTGATGATTGGCGAAAATAAAAATATTAATTTAACTTGAGCATTCCTAGTTTTACTTTTAGAGGTGAATTTATAAACATCTTACTCATAACGTAAATTAGTTTTGGAAGTGGAAGTGTATTAGTAAGAAAACCTACCCATTCATTGGTTGATAATCTAAAGAAATTCGAGAAAAAGCTTCTTAACCTACTTTCGTCAAAACTCATCAATCTTCTTAGTCCATATTGGTAAAGTTTATGCCTTTGTGTTAACTCGTAAGGCCATAGGATTTCCCAACCTTTTGAAGCTAACTCAAGTGAACTTAGATGAGGTTCTTTTAAAAAGATTGCTAATTTTTGTGCAAGGAGTGGAGCCCTTCTTAATAAAGATCCAACCATGTATCCTGATGCAGGATGAACCATACTTGCAGCCCCGCCGAAACCAAGTACAAATTGTTTTTTAAACGGGAGGGGTAGATTCATAGGGAAAAGGCAATTCTCTTCATGAAAAATTTCACTAACCTCAATACCCTTACTATTTAGTCTTTTATAAAGTCTTTTTTTAAGATTTTCTTGGGATAATGCAGGATAACTAGCTAATGAAGTTTCTTCAACAAAAAAAGTCTCGTTGCCAAGATCCATTGCATAAAGAAAGGAGGGAGATAATAACTTTTCTTCATTGTTTAAATGATTTGGACGAAAATCCATTAGAACAAATTGTTCTTTATTAACAGGTGGTGATGTGAATTTACCTACAATTCCGTAAGCAGCTTGTTGAGCGATTTCATTTTGAACTGGTCTTTTTACAAAATTACTTTTATGACCACTTGCGTCAATAACTAATCTCGCCTTTATTTTGAGACCTGAAAAACAAATTACCTCAGATAGTTTATTTTTTTCTTTAATGTCTTTTGCTGTTTCATTCAACCATTCAATCCCTTTACATTTTTTTAAAAGCTCATTTTGAAAGGCTTCTTGATTTATTAAACCATAATCGTATTTGTGTTTTGTCGGAGTATCCCCTTTTTTATTTTCCCCATCTCCAAAAAAACTAACTGTTTTACACCATCTATGAGATAACAAGGACTCTAAACCTAACTCTTCTAGTTCAGATGCCCAGATACCATATGTATTCTCCCATTTTTCATTTGGAGATTTTGTTGATATTCCCTTAATATTTAGATCCTGCTTGGCTAATTCTGAAGCTAAACATAATGCTGCAGGACCTGAACCTAAAATTAAAATATCAAGTATTTCCATATTATTTAGCTAACCATAAGGCTTTTAATTTTGTTCAACTGAGCTGGGTTGGTCTTTTTCTTCTATTTGTTCACGAGGTACCAAAACCACTTCAGATAAATGATCACCTTCATCTAATCTTTGTAATTTTACTCCTGTAGCTGCCCTGGATTGCTGAGAGATTTTATCGGCGTTTGTTCTCACTATTACGCCTTTTTCTGTCACAAGCAGTAATTCTTCTCCCTCGCCAAGGACCTTCAAACAAACTAGCTGGTCATCTTTAATTCTAAATTTTATTGCTCTCAAACCCATGCCTGCTCTTTTTTGTAATCTAAACTGAGCTACTGGTACTCTCTTTCCAAGTCCAAATGCACTTGCTATTAATACCCATGGACCATCTGAAGAGTTTTCCTCAATATTATCATCAAGATCTTCTGTGAAATCCTCAATTTTATCCAATTGATCAACCAAATTAGATGTTAAAACATCCATAGAAACTAGATTGTCTCCTTCTCTCAAGTTCATTGATTTAACCCCTCTTGCTGTTCTGCCAAGTGGTCTTAATTCATTGATATCTAGTCTGAAATGAATCGCCATGCCTTTTTTAGATCCAATTAAAGCACTATCACCTTCTTTTGATAATCTGACCCAGGTTAGGGCATCTCCATCCTCAAGATTAATTGCTATTAGTCCATTTGAGCGAATTTTTGAGAAAGCAGAAAGTGCAGTTCTTTTTATAAAGCCAGCTTTGGTTAGCATTAATAAATAACGATCGTCAACAAAAGAATCCACAGCAACTAGTGAAGTAATTTTTTCTTCTCTAGGAATGGGGAGAAGTTGAACTGATGGAGTCCCTTTTGCTGTTCTGCTACTCATAGGAACCCTATATGCTGGGAGAGCATAAGCTACTCCTCTATCACTGAAAAGCACAAGAGTATCATGATCGTTACAGCTTATAAATAATTTTACGTCATCATCTTCTTTAGTTTTTGTGCCAGCTTTACCCCTTGAACCACGACTGGTAGATTCAAAATCGTTAACAGGCATTCTTTTTAAATAACCTGCTTCAGTTAATAGAACTACGGATCTGTCATTAGCTATGAGATCAATATCATCTAATCCGCCGCCTAAATCAAGTATTTCTGTTTTCCTAGGCGAAGAGAATCTTTCATCGATTTTATTAAGTTCTTCAAGAATAATTTCAAAAATTCTTTCTTTACTATTTAGTATTTGCTGATATAGATTGATTTTTCGGGTTAACTCATTATGCTCTCCTTTGATCTTATCTGCTTCTAGTGCTGTTAATCTTCTTAACTGCATTTGTAGAATTGCATCTGCCTGTATGGAAGATAATTTATGGTCTTTTTGTAATTTTTCTCGAGCTGATATTGAATCTTTCGCTGATCTTATTAGATTTATGATTTCATCCATAGCATCTAAGGCCAATAAAAGACCCTTTACAATATGATCTCTTTCTTCTGCCTTTTTTAATAAAAATGTTGTTCTTCGCCTTATTGTCTCAACCCTAAAATCTAGAAAAACTTCTAACATTTTCCTAAGAGAAAGTGTTGTGGGCTCTCCTTTTACTAGAGCAAGGATATTTGCACTAAAGTTGTTTTGCAGAGGTGTTAACTTAAATAAATTATTTAAAACTACTTGTGGGTAGGCATCTCTTTTTAGTTCAATAACAATCCTCATCCCATCTCGATCACTTTCATCTCTAATATCAGAAATACCTTCTAATTTTTTTTCATTAACCAAATCAGCAATTCTTTCTATCAATGCAGCTTTATTGGTTTGAAATGGAAGCTCTGTAATTATTACTGCATCTTTCTCTGCTCTACCAATGGATCTAACTTGCTCAATATTTGCTACCCCTCTCATGGTTATCGACCCTCTTCCTGTTTTGAATGTTTCTCTAATACCGTCTCTGCCTAAAATTTGGCCACCTGTGGGAAAATCAGGACCCTTAATTATTTCAAAAAGTTCACTATCTTTAATTGAAGGGGTTTTGATTATTGATTTAAGACCATTAATTAATTCCCCTAAGTTATGAGGTGGAATATTAGTTGCCATTCCTACTGCTATTCCAGATGATCCATTTAAAAGTAGTTGAGGGATCCTAGCGGGAAGAACTGTAGGCTCTTGCTGAGAACCGTCAAAATTATCGGCGAAATCTACAGTTTCAGATTCAATATCCTCTAATAAACTTTCATCCGTTAGAGACTGTAAACGAGATTCTGTATATCTCATTGCTGCTGGAGGGTCGTTATCAACAGAACCAAAGTTTCCATGGCCATCTATGAGTGGCATCCTCATAGAGAAATCCTGGGCCATTCTCACCAAAGCATCATAAACAGCAGTATCGCCATGAGGGTGGTATTTACCAAGTACTTCTCCTACAACTCTTGCACATTTTCTGTATGGTCTACCGCTAGTCAAACCAAGTTCATACATTGCATAAAGAATTCTTCTATGAACAGGTTTTAATCCATCTCTTGCATCTGGCAGAGCACGACCAACTATAACGCTCATTGCATACTCAAGGTATGAACGAGACATCTCATTTCTTAGGTCAGTTTGAATAATTCGGTCGTTATCTTCGCTTAATCCTGAGTTATCGGAATCTAAAATATCAGACATACAAAAATCCTTTCTTTAATAATAATCGCTGATTGTCATAATGAATAAAAAAAAAGATTTATTTAATTCCCAAATACTCACATTTACACACAAATCAAAATAAAACCTGTTGTTTTTGAATAAACCTTGGCTTAATACCCCTTTAGTTGTTAATTTAATCAGAATAAATGTAATCTACCGTGAATATTGAACTTGGTTTAAATAAAAAAGTCAGAAGGGCTTATGGCATCGATGAAATAGCTTTAGTCCCTGGTAATAGAACACTTGATTACGATTTGACTGATCCTTCTTGGTCAATAGGTGATTTCAAAAGAGAAGTTCCTATAGTCGCTAGTGCCATGGATAGTGTTGTCGATGTAAATACGGCTGTAGAGCTCACAAAATTAGGTTCCCTAGGGGTTATTAATATGGAGGGCATACAAACACGATATGAAAACCCTGATGAAATATTGAACCAAATAGCATCAGTCGGGAAGAATGATTTTGTTCCATTAATGCAGAAAATATACAGTGAACCGGTCAAGGAGGGATTGATTGTACAAAGAATAAATGAGGTGAAAGAAAGAGGAGGCATAGCAGCTTTTAGTGGGACTCCGCAAGCTGCTATTAAGTTTAAAGAAACACTTAATAATTCCAAAATAGATTTATTTTTTCTTCAAGGAACGGTTGTTTCTACTGAACATCTAAGTATGGAAGGTAAGGAAACCTTAAATATTAAAGATCTCTGTCAATCTATGAATGTCCCAGTTGTAGCGGGTAATTGTGTTACTTACGAAGTTGCGAAACTTCTCATGGATGCTGGAGTCGCAGGATTGATGGTTGGGATAGGACCTGGAGCGGCATGTACATCAAGAGGAGTATTGGGAATTGGAATCCCACAAGCAACTGCAATTGCTGATTGTAGTGCGGCAAGAAATGATTACTTTAAAGAAAGTGGTCGTTATATTCCTATTATTGGTGATGGAGGAATTGTTACTGGAGGAGATATCTGTAAATGTTTAGCATGCGGAGCAGATGCTGTAATGATTGGATCCCCAATAGCTAAATCCTCAAACGCTCCAGGTAAGGGATTTCACTGGGGTATGGCTACTCCAAGTCCAGTACTGCCAAGGGGCACAAGAATTGAAGTTGGTTCTACAGGATCCTTAGAAAGAATAATTAAAGGCCCGGCCTTACTTGATGATGGGACACATAATTTAATAGGAGCCATTAGAACCTCAATGAGTACTCTAGGGGCAAAAAATATTAAAGAAATGCAAGAAGTTGAAATAGTTATCGCACCATCGCTTCTCACAGAAGGTAAGGTTTATCAAAAAGCTCAGCAGCTTGGGATGGGTAAGTAGTTCACTTAGAGCAAAGTTATAAATCCTAAGTGAATTAAGTATTAATTTGAAAAATTTTCTAATTAGGAGTTATTATAAAATGATGGGGGAAACCCCATACTCCTCACACACTAAATCGCCCGATTAATCGGGCTTTTTTAGATATTTTGTTACTTATATTATTTAATCTGTAATGAAATCATCACTTAAAAGAATTGCCTGCTAAATTTGCAAAAAGGAATACTTAAATTATGTCATCAGCTCCAGCCGTAACTGATTCTTCATTTGACAAGGATGTACTGCAAAGTGATCTACCAGTATTGGTTGATTTTTGGGCACCATGGTGCGGTCCATGTAGGATGGTTGCCCCTGTTGTAGAAGAAATCTCAAAAGACTTTGAAGGGAAAATTAAAGTTTTTAAATTAAACACAGATGAGAATCCAAATGTGGCAAGTCAATACGGAATTAGAAGTATTCCGACGTTAATGATCTTTAAAGGAGGTCAAAAGGTTGATACCGTTGTTGGTGCTGTGCCAAAAGCAACTCTCTCTAGCACTTTAACTAAGCATTTATAAATTTAAAAGCTTTGCATAAAATTGGACTTATAGACTATGGAATGGGTAATATTCATTCTGTAACAAAATCTCTAGAAAGTCTTGGAGAAGAAATTATATTAATTAAAAACTTTAATGATTCCAAGCTTTGTAAGGCTATAATACTTCCTGGGGTTGGCGCATTTGATCCAGCGATGAAGAATCTCATAAATACTGATTTGATAACTGATTTGAAAAATTGGATTAAAAGTGGGAAATCTTTTTTTGGGATATGTTTAGGTCTCCAACTCCTTTTTGAATCTAGTGATGAAGGAAAAGTTCAAGGGTTGGGAATTTTAAAAGGTAAAATACAAAAAATACCCAATATTGTTAACCAAAGAATCCCACACATGGGTTGGTGCCAACTTTTACCTACAAAAAATAATACTTTATTTGGGATTGAAGAATTAAATAATTGGGTCTATTTTGTACATTCCTATCATGCAATCCCAGATGATTTTAATATTATTGCAGCTCAGGTTGATTATGGCTCTGAAAAATTAACTGCAATGATAGAGAATGATAATTTATTGGCCTGTCAATTTCATCCGGAAAAATCTGGAATAACTGGTGAAAAGCTTTTGAGAAGATGGCTGAGTAATATTCAATAACAGATGCTTAGGGATGAAAACTAACTTAAGATTAATAGGTGGTAAAAAACTCAAAAGTCCTAATAATTCTTATACCAGACCTACAACTTTGAGAGTTAGAGAGGCCATATTTAATATATTGAACAAAAGAGTTGAAAATAGTAACTGGTTAGATTTATTTAGTGGAACAGGGACCATTTCTTGTGAAGCCTATAATCACGGGGCGAGTAAAATAATTGCAATTGAAAAAAATAAAATAAACTCAAAAGTTTGCTTAGAAAATTTACTCTCGTTGGAGAACATAGAGAATAGGAGAAATGATATCGAAGTTATTTGTAAAGACGTTTTGAAATGGACAAAACCTAATTACATGAGAAACTTATCATCTAGAAATATGGATTTAAAAAAATTAAAATTTGATTTTGTTTATCTAGATCCTCCATACGATGTGGATTTTCATGAATTAGTTTTAAATCAATTATTTAATTGCAATCTTTTAAAAAAAGATGCAACAGTTATTTGTGAACATTCTCCAAATCTATTTATTAAAAAAAGTACTTTGTGGGAAACTAAAGATGTAAGAAATTATGGGCAGTCAAGATTAACATTTTTAATCAATGTCCAGCATTCCTGAACCTCTTCTGTATTGATTCCATGCACTTACGAATAATCCAAGAAGAGTTATTGGGACTAAACCTAAAACAATTCCGCATAGAAGAGGCTCGATCATTTTTTTGACTTTTTTAAATTTCTTACTCACAATTGTTACATAGAGACTATTTTTTGTGTCAACATCTTCATCAACTGCAGCAAGAAGAGACTTTAGGAGAGAATTCTTAAAAATTGGTTTTGTTGTATTTGGAGTTTTATTGATTTGTTTTTCAATATTTTTCGTAAATCATCATGAAAATAACAAATATATTATTGAAACTCTTGAGCTTAATGGCTCTGCTGAAGAAGGAGATGCTCTTTTTAAGATAAATTGTGTTGGATGTCATGGAATTACAGCAAGAGGACTAGTTGGCCCAGACTTACACTCAATAACTCAACGGTTGAATGATAAAGAGATAATAAAACAAGTTACTGGAGGCCTGACTCCTCCTATGCCAAGTTTTGAAATTGACCCTGTAAATATGTCCAATTTATTAAAATATCTTCATAGCCTTGAGTGATTTTGGGAAAAAATTTTTCTAATTTAAAGGTAATTTTAGTTGAACCGAGTGGTCCTTTAAATGTAGGTAGCGTTGCTAGATTATGTAGTAATTTTGAAGTTGATGAATTAAGAATTGTTTCTCCTAAATGCGACATATATTCTTTAGAAGCAAAAAAAATGGCTCTTAAAGGTCAAAAATTTCTTAAACTATGTAGGATTTTTGATGATCTACAAAAAGCAATTTCTGATTGTGATTTGGTTTTGGCATCTTGTGGAAGGATTGATGTAAATAAAGATTCATTTTTCGTATCTTCTGAAGATATATTTGATTGGTCTTTAACCTTTAAAAAGATAAATAATTTAGCAATTATATTTGGGAGAGAAGATAGAGGTTTAACTAACAGTGAATTGCTTTTAGCAAATAAAACTTTTAATATTCCAACTTCTAAAAATAATCCTTCATTAAATCTTTCTCACGCTGTTTCAATAGTTTTGTATGAATTAAATAAGTCTTCTAAAAAAAATTTAAATAATGAATTAAAAGTTTTTAACTTGGCATCATCGAAAGAAGTACATGATACATTTTTGGAGATAGAGGAAATGCTTTTACGAGTTGGATATCTCTTGAAGCATACCTCCAAGGCAAAAATCAGTAAATTTAAGAATTTTATTTTGAAGGCAAATACATCAATGCAAGAAATAAATGTTTTAAGAGGAATTGTGCATCAAATAAACTGGTATTTGAACAATTCAAAAAAAAATAAGTAAGTATAAATTTGATTAGTTATTAATCACTTCTTGTTTTAATTTGATAGGGATATTTACTAAAAACATTTTCTGAAGTAGCATCTATTGATTATTTGAATATTTAAGAAAACTAAAACTGTGCCTACAACAAAGAAAAGAAGAGTTTTTCCTTTTACAGCAGTAATTGGTCAAGAAGAAATGAAATTGGCTCTCTTGTTAAATGTTATTGATCCAAGAATTGGAGGGGTGATGATAATGGGTGATAGAGGGACTGGAAAATCTACTACAATCAGAGCTTTAGCTGATTTGTTGCCTGCAATCGATGTTGTTAAAGACGATCCATATAATAGTTCACTAGTCGATCCTGATTTACAAAGTAAAGAAGTTTTGGAAAAAATTACTCAAGGAGAAAATTTAGAGAGTATTCAAAAACAAGTACCTATGGTTGACTTGCCCTTAGGGGCTACTGAAGATAGGCTTTGTGGAACCATTGATATTGAGAAGGCTTTGAGTGAAGGCGTTAAAGCATTTGAACCTGGATTGTTGGCTAAAGCTAATAGGGGTTTACTATACGTTGATGAAGTGAATTTACTTGATGATCATTTAGTTGATGTACTTTTGGATTCGGCCGCTTCAGGATGGAATACAGTTGAAAGGGAGGGGGTCTCAGTTCGACATCCTGCGAGGTTTGTCCTTATTGGTTCAGGAAATCCAGAAGAAGGTGAATTAAGGCCTCAACTATTGGACAGGTTTGGAATGAGTGTTGAAGTTAAAACAGTTAGAGATGCTGAATTAAGAGTTCAAGTAGTTGATCAAAGAACTTCTTTTGATGATAATCCTGATGAGTTTTCATTGAGTGTTGAGAAACAACAGGATGAACTTCAACAAAAAGTTATTAAAGCACAAGAAATATTAAATTCTGTTCAAATGGACGATGACTTAAGATTGAATATTTCTGCAATCTGCGGAGAACTAGATGTTGATGGGTTACGTGGAGATATTGTTACAAATAGATCTGCAAGAGCGATTGCAGCATTTGAAGGCAGAACTGAAGTGCAAGAAGATGACATAGCAAGGGTTATTTCTTGTTCTTTAAGACATAGACTTAGAAAAGATCCCTTGGAACAAGTTGATTCGGGTGAAAGAGTTATTCAAGCTTTTTGTAAAGTATTTGAATTAGATGAAAAAGAAAATCTTTCAAAATTTCAATTGTCTGCTGAAGCTTAATAACAGTGAGAATAATTGGGATTGATCCTGGATTGGCTAGAGTTGGTTATGGAATAATTGAGATAGAAAATGAAAGAAAGATATTATTAGATTGTGGTGTTATTGAGACAGGTAAAGATAAAAAAGAAGAAGATAGACTTTATGAGATATTCCAAGACCTTAATGAATTATTAAATCATTGGAACCCAACTGCAGCGGCAGTAGAAAAATTTTTCTTTTACAGGTCAAGCACTACCATTAGCGTGGTGCAGGCCAGAGGGGTGATTATGATGGTATTGGCCTCTAAAAAAATTCAAGTTAGTGAGTATTCACCCGCTCAGATAAAATTAACAATTGCTGGGTCTGGAAAGGCATCTAAGAACGATATTCTTGATGCTGTTATGTACAACTTAAATCTTAACAAACCTCCAAAACCTGATGATTCAGCAGATGCATTGGCTATAGCACTCACAAAACTAAATGAAGATGGCTTTAATTGAAAATTTAATATGACGATCTTTGAAAATAAGAAATTAGAGAGGGATACGTTTAGAAAACGAAGAGATGGGATTTTTCTCAATCAAAGAGAAAATGTAGAAAAGAATGTAAGATTATATGTTGATTCATTTGTTAAGGGATATAAAAATATTGGTTTTATAGCCATATATTGGCCTCTAAAAAATGAAGTTGATATAAGAAGTCTCAAGAAAAAATTTACTTTAGCTTTGCCTAGATGTAAAGATAAAAAAGATTTGTTATTTTATCCATGGGACGAAAAACCTCTTACCAAAGATTCTGAAGGGATACTAAGTCCAAATAACTCTTCTCCATTAAGTCATTTGCAGATAAGCATGATATTTGTACCATGTCTTTCCGTTGATAAAAATTTAACAAGATTAGGGTATGGAGGAGGTTATTTTGATAAATTAAGGGGAGATAATGATTGGAGAAATGTTCCATGCATTGGAGTATTAACTTCTAATTGTGTAAGTAAGATCCCATTAACAAGAGCTGAGTGGGATATTCCTTTATCAGGCTTTATCACAGAAAAAGAAATATTTGTATAATAGAAGATTCAATAAATGATTAATTTATAGTTTAAAAAAAATGAAAAATCAGGAAAAATACAATAATTTATCAAAATTAGTAGAAAAGTTGAAGAAATCAGAAGATCCAAAAAGAAAATATGAATACATTTTGTGGTTAGGCAAAAAATTGAAACAACCAGAAAGTGAAATTCTTGTTGAAGAAAATAAAGTCAAGGGATGCGTTTCAGAAGTTTTTGTTAAGGCAAATATTAAAGGCGGTAAATTATTTTGGGAAGGATATTCTGATGCCCTTATAACCAAGGGTTTATTAGCATTCTTAATTACTGGTTTAAATGATTTAACACCAAATGAGGTTGTTAAAATAGATAAGAGATTTATTGAAGATACTGGTTTGAAAGCAAGCTTAACACCATCACGATCAAATGGCTTTTTAAACATTTTGTTGAAAATGCAGTCTCAAGCAAATGAATTTTTGTTGGTCTAATAATATAAAATTAAACTCAAAGTTAAAAGAAATAAAAAATGAGAAAATGCAAAATTGGTATTGTAGGTTTTGGAACTGTAGGTTCAGGAATTTATAAAATATTAAGTTCTGAAGTTGATACACATCCAATTCTAAAAGAAATAGAAATTATAAAAATAGCAGTTAAAGATCTTAATAAAAAAAGGGATATTGAGATAGATAATAAATTATTGACTAATGATCCATTTAAATTAATTAATGACCCTTCTATAGATGTAATTGTTGAGGTAATGGGTGGAGTTGACTTAGCGAAGGATATTATTCTGCAATCATTAAAATTAGGAAAATCTGTTGTTACAGCAAATAAAGCAGTCATTGCAAGATATGGAGAAGAAATATATAAATCTGCTTCTAAAGAGGGAGTTTACATATTGTCAGAGGCAGCAGTTTGCGGGGGCATTCCTATTATTGAACCATTAAAAAGATCATTGAAAAGTAATAGTATAAAAAAAATGGTTGGGATAATAAATGGCACAACAAATTTTATTCTTTCAAAGATGACAAATGAAAAAGCTGATTACAAGGAAACCTTAAAATTGGCCCAAAGTCTTGGGTATGCAGAATTTGATCCAACTGCAGATGTTGAGGGCCATGATGCTGCTGATAAAATTTCAATTCTTAGTGAACTTGCATTTGGAGGGAAAATCAAAAGAGAGTATATACATACTGAGGGCATTAGTAAAATTAATCTCAAGGACATCGATTATGCCAATAAATTGGGATTTGAAATAAAACTTTTAGCATTCTCCGAAAGGAAACAAATTAATAATAATGATTCACTTGCTTTGAATATTTGGGTAGGACCTTCTTTGATCCCAAAATCTCATCCATTAGCAACAGTTAAGGGGGTTAACAATGCCTTATTGATAGAGGCTGATCCTCTTGGAGAGATAATGTTATATGGTCCAGGTGCAGGGAGTGGCCCAACTGCTGCATCAGTAGTATCAGATATATTAAATCTGCATGCCGCCTCAGTAAAAAATAATAATTTAATCGATCCACTATTATCTTTTGATTTCTGGAGAAACTGCCATATCATAGAATCTTCACAAATAAATAAAAAAAATTACCTTAGGATTATTTGTCTTGATAGTCCTGGTGTAATAGGAAAGATTGGAGATATTTTTGGAAAGAATAAAGTATCAATCGAATCAATTGTTCAACTAGATGCAAGTGAGGACAAAGCTGAAATTGTTGTTATTACTCATGAGGTGAATAATGGGGATTTTGAAAAATCGAAAGATGAAATAAATTCGCTTAATGAAGTCAAAATTATTGCAAGTCAATTAAGTTGTATTTAAAAAAATAGTTTGCAAATTTCTTTATAGCTTGGTAAACCAAAGAAAGTAACTGTTTGGTTTTTAGTACCTTAATGATTCATTCAAAACTATTAGACAATAAAAATGAAAATAATAATTTAATTTGTTCTGAAAAACTTTATAAAGGTGCTTGTGTAAAAATTAAAAATAGTAATAAGACTTTTCAAATAATTGGTATAAATATACATAAAGAAATTTGTTGGGTGAGGGAGTGGCCTTTTGCCTGTAATTCTAATAAAACATTTGCTTTAGAAATAAGTCAAATAACCTTACAAATTTTTTGTTCAAATAATTCTTCAGAATAAGTAAGAACTAGAGAAATATGAAAAAAAATTTTTTTTTATCATTATTTATTATTTTAATTTCTATTTTACAGAATTCTTGCGGCTCAAAAAGAATATCTAAAAAAATCACAGTAGCAAGTTCTGGAAAAATTGAATCTTTAGATCCAGCTAGAGCTAATACTCTTAAAGCAATTCAACTTATCAGTTCTTTGGGAGACACGTTATATGAATTAAATTCTAACGGAGAATTAATACCTGAATTGGCCTCGGGGATGCCAATTATTTCAAAGGATAGACTTCAAATAACTATCAATTTAAGAAAAAATGTTTTTTTTCACGATGGAACTTCATTTAACTCAAATGCAATAAAGTTTACTTTTGATAGATTCAAAAGAATTGGAACGATGAATTATATTTTAGGAAATAAGATTAAATCAATAGAAACGCCAAGTGAATATTCAGTCATAATAAATTTGAATAAACCATCAAGTTCTTTAAATGGTTTACTTACATCAATAAATTTAACTCCAATATCTCCTACGTTTTACAAAGAATATACTGATAAGTTTCTAAATGACAAATTCGTTGGTACTGGCAAGTATGTGCTGACCAGCTTTTCTAATGAAGTCCAATCAATTGCTCCAAATTTGAATTATTGGGGTAAAAATTCCCTAAATAAGGGCATTAATTTTGTGGGATATTCAAATTCATCTTCACTTTTTGGAGCTTTAAAAAGTAAACAAATTGACGTGCTCTTATCAAATTCAATTGATGATAGTCAGAGAAAAAGTCTAAATAATTTAAGTAAAAATAAACAGTTTAAAGAAGGTGATAGCCCTTTCACTGAATTAAGTTTTATAAGCCTTAAAACTAGTTCTTATCCCTTAAGTAATCTTAATTTAAGACTGGCTTTGGCAAAAAGTCTTAATAGAAAATTAATTAGTGAGAAAGTAAGTTATGGATTAAGGAAGCCATCTAGATCAATTATCCCTCCGATATTAAAAAAAGATAATCAAGAACTGTGGCCTAAATATGATTATTTAGAAGCGAGAAGGTTATTACAAAAGGAAAATTACTGTAATGGAAATATTCTTAATATACCTCTTACTTATAGATCCAATGTACCAGCTGATAAGCTTATTGCTTTGACATGGCAGGAAGAAATTAAAAATTCTTTGAAAGATTGTATTGATATTGAACTCAATGGGGTTGAATCTACAACTATTTATAAGAATCTAAGTTTAGGAATTTACACAGCAGTTATTCTCGATTGGACTGGAGCTTATTCAGATCCAGAAGCCTATCTCACTCCTCTTTTAAGTTGCAATGAAATAGTTGATGGCATATGTAAAAAAGGAGAATCAGTTTACAGCGGTAGTTTTTGGGGATCTAATAAAGTGGAAAGTTTATTTCTTGAGAGTGAAAAAATAAGTGGAATTAGCAGATTAGAAAAACTTGTTGAAATTGAAAAAATAGCAGCAAATTCAATTCCTTATATTCCTATTTGGATATCCTCTCAAAAAGCATGGTCTCAAAATAAAATATCAAAACCAATTTTTAATGGTGCAGGAATAATTTCATTGAGTGATCTTAAGTTTATTGATGAGTAGAAATTTAAATAAAATACTAAATTATTCCTTATTAAAAATTTCATTAATACCAATAATGTTATGGATAATTTCTTCATTAGTATTTATTTTACTGAGAGTTGCTCCGGGAGATCCTGTGGATGCCATACTTGGATCTGGCGCCGATGAGGTTTCAAGGGAATTTCTAAGAAATAAATTGGGGCTAAATGAACCTTTAATAAGTCAATATTTTTTATATATTAAAAATCTACTACATTTAGATTTTGGCCAATCTCTTAGTACCCAAGAACCAGTTCTCAATATTATTCTTAGGTCATTGCCTGCAAGTCTTGAGCTTGGATTCTTTTCAATATTAAGTGCCACTCTAATAGGATTCCCATTGGGATTACTTGGCTTAAGAAATAGAGGTAAAAAAACAGATTATATTTCGAGAATATTAGGAATTGCCACATATGCTATACCTCCTTTTTGGGGCGCAATGTTAGCGCAATTATTATTTTCTGTATTTTTTAATATTTCCCCAATTGGGGGAAGATTTCCAATATTTCAGCAACAACCTCAAATTACAGGGTTTCTAATTTTAGATAGTATTCTTTCAAATGATATTATTGCCTTGAAAGATAGTCTTTATCATCTCGCACTTCCTTCGATTACCCTAGGCTTTTTATTAAGTGGTATATTCAGTCGCTCATTAAGAGTAAATTTGGATAAGACATTAAAAAGTGATTATGTAAATGCTGCTATATGTAGAGGAATATCAAGGAAAAAAATCTTTTTAAACCATGCATTGCCTAATGCTCTATTGCCAATAGTCACTATTTCTGGCTTAACTATGGCCTCATTAGCAGGAGGTGCTTTATTGTTCGAGGTAACTTTTTCATGGCCTGGTATAGCTTTAAGATTACATGAAGCTATTTCTCAAAGAGATTATACCTTGGTACAAGGAATTGTAATTTTTACCTCTATCCTCATTGTCTCTTTAAATCTTTTCGTAGATATTTTAATCGCATATTTAGATCCACGAATAGAGTATTAATTTCCGGAAATTTCTTTTATTGTTTCAAGATCTAAAAGATGGAAATTAAGTCCCAAAAATCTTTGGTTTTTAACTACAGTAGGGGTCTTTTGTTCTTTAATATTTTTTAAAAATCCTACTATGAATTTCGTAGATAATTCTTGTACTAATATTGGCTCTGAACCAATAAAAGATTCACCTATTTTGAAGACGTCATTATTTTCTTCATTGCTTTTATTAATTCTTATTGGAGAAAAATGACTTGCTCCCTCAATAATTAGAAATCTATTTAGTGGATTATTTAAAGCAGAAAAAACTCTAAATTGTTCATTAATTAATGGTGTAATAAGGTCATACGTACCACCTATTAGAAGAGTTGGTGTTTTAATGCCTGTACTATTTTCGGTTGGCCATACTAAACTCCCAAATGAATTAAAACCTATAATCGCACTGGCCTTATTAGTGTTATTTTTCTTAGGGAATGGTATTTCGCTCAACTGACATTGAAGTAATTTAGATAAATTTGTTACCGCAAAGTCTTCTAATGCCGAATCACATTTTACCTCTAATTGATCAGAAGGTTTATTGCCTTCATATAAAAGTGCTATTAAAGCACCGAGTGAATGACCCATTAAAATATAAGAATTATTAGGTAAATCAAATTCTCCATTTTCATGAACTTTTAATACAGCATCTAAATCTTTAATTCTATATAAGAAAAAGTCTGCACCTCCTGGTATTGTTTCCTTACCTTCGAGTATTTCTTTAAATGATTCTAAATTACTCCCTCTATGATCTATGAATAATATTGGCCAACCTCTTTTAGCAAATTCGTTGCCTATCCATTTGAAATTATTAATTTCGCCTCCAAGTCCTGGCATAAAAATTATCAGTTCTTTATCTTTATAAGTTTTATTGCTTTTCCATATTTCAATTTCTAAAGGTTTCACTCGGTGAGGAGCATAAATTTTCTTAACAATTTTTATTAAATCTTGAGTTGATTTTGTTTCAGTATTTTTAAAGGAATTTTGGTTCGTTCTTTCAAGTTTATTTAATTTGGATAAAAGTTCTTGTTGCATTGTTAATTCATTTTTCCAAGATGCAATTATTAAAATTAAATTATCAATATCTAGTGAAATTTCTTCTGATGGTAATGCCTTTATGATGTCTAAAGTTGAAACTTCTTTGTTTTGATCTAATAAATTTTCTATAGTGTTATAAATTTCTGTTCCATTATTGTCATTTGGAACTTTAATGCTTTTGCTTAATTCTGTAAGAATTTTACGACCTGTCCAACTTCTTAATATTTCTCTACTTAATCCCTCTTCTTTGAAAATTGGAAATTCTAAAAATTTTGATAATTCAAAGACTCTTATAAATCCATTTTTTTTTAACCAATTTATTAATTCTGTTGAATTATCTTTGTATTTTTCTAATTTTGATAATTGTTCTATAGTAAGAGGGATTTCCATCTCTTCAAACTTAATATTTATTTTTTCAGCAGCCTTTAAACCATTATTAAAAAATAAACTACAAAAACTAAAAAAAATTATAAAAAAGTATTTCACTAGTGATTAGTCCAAATAGTTTACAAATTAGCAAAAATTGGTGGATTCAATTTCCATATCATTTAAGGTTAATAACCAAGATAAGATTTTACGCTGCATTTGGAGCAGGAGGTGTTATTTATTTAACATCACTTATTTTTAATAACCTAGGATTATCGGCAACAGATATTGGCCTGGGGTTT
>CACBBE010000008.1 GCA_902537395.1 uncultured Synechococcaceae cyanobacterium | reverse complement strand
TTTTATATGGGTTAAAGTACCGTACGGTTCTCACCCAAAAAAAAGAATACAGATACGGAAACTGTTGGTTTAGTTTATAATAAGTTCAAATTTGCCCATAATTATGCCAATAAGACAAGACGATAATCAACCTAATAGAAGATTTGGAATTGTAAATATCATTTTGATAGGAGTTGGAGCACTACTTTTATTTAGTAGCCTTTTCCCTAATCAAAATATGCAAATCCCTAGGGTCCCTTACTCCTTATTTATTGATCAAGTTAATGATGGAGAGGTAAAGAGAGCATATATTACCCAAGAACAAATCAGATATGAGTTAAATGGAGCTGAGGAGGGTGCACCCTCAGTGTTAGCAACAACCCCAATTTTTGATATGGATCTGCCTCAAAGGTTAGAAAGTAAAGGGGTGGAATTCGCTGCAGCTCCTCCAAAGAAACCTAATTTCTTCTCAACTATATTGAGTTGGGTTGTTCCTCCTTTGATTTTTATACTTGTCTTGCAATTTTTCGCTAGAAGAAGTATGGGAGGCGGAGGTGCTCAAGGTGCTCTAAGTTTTACTAAAAGTAAAGCAAAAGTTTATGTACCAGATGACGAATCAAAAGTAACATTTGCGGATGTTGCAGGAGTTGATGAAGCTAAGGACGAATTAACAGAAATAGTTGATTTTTTAAAAAAACCAGAAAGATATACTGATATTGGAGCACGAATTCCTAAAGGTGTACTTCTTGTAGGACCTCCAGGAACAGGTAAAACTCTTCTTTCAAAGGCTGTGGCTGGTGAAGCGGAAGTACCTTTCTTCATTATTTCGGGTTCTGAATTTGTGGAGCTTTTTGTTGGGGCTGGGGCTGCAAGAGTGCGAGATTTATTTGAACAGGCGAAGAAAAAAGCTCCTTGCATAATATTTATTGATGAATTAGACGCGATAGGTAAGAGTCGTTCTGGTTCTATGGGTGTAGTCGGTGGAAATGATGAAAGAGAACAAACTTTAAATCAGCTTCTTACAGAAATGGATGGGTTCGCCTCTACAGATAAGCCTGTAATTGTCCTTGCAGCTACAAACCAACCAGAAGTGCTTGATGCTGCTTTACTAAGACCAGGTAGATTTGATAGACAAGTTTTAGTTGATAGACCAGATTTATCTGGAAGAAAAACAATCTTGGAAATTTATACAAAAAAAGTTAAACTTGCGGATTCAATAGATTTGGATTCTATTGCTCAAGCTACTAGTGGATTCGCAGGAGCTGATCTGGCTAACATGGTAAATGAAGCTGCTTTACTTGCAGCAAGAGCAAAGAGGAAAAGTGTGGAACAACAAGACTTGAGTGAGGCGATAGAAAGAGTTGTTGCTGGATTGGAAAAGAAAAGTCGTGTCTTGCAAGATGATGAAAAGAAAGTTGTCGCATATCACGAAGTTGGTCATGCTATTGTTGGTCATCTTATGCCTGGAGGTTCTAAAGTCGCCAAGATTTCAATTGTTCCAAGAGGTATGAGTGCACTTGGTTATACTCTTCAATTGCCAACTGAAGAAAGATTTTTAAATTCTAAGGAAGAATTAAAAGGGCAAATAGCTACACTTCTTGGAGGAAGATCTGCTGAAGAGGTAGTTTTTGGAAAGATCACTACGGGAGCTTCAAATGATTTGCAAAGAGCTACTGATATAGCTGAACAAATGGTTGGTACATTTGGAATGAGTGATATTCTTGGCCCGCTTGCTTACGATAAACAAGGAGGTGGTCAATTTTTAGGAAATGGTAATAATCCTCGGAGATCAGTTAGTGATGCTACTGCTCAAGCAATAGATAAAGAGGTTAGAGATTTAGTTGATAATGCGCATGAAACTGCACTTAATATTTTGCGGAATAATTTACCTCTTCTGGAATCTATTTCTCAAAAAATCCTCCAAGAAGAAGTTATTGAAGGGGAAGATCTTAAAAATCTCTTAGCAGAAAGTAAAATGCCTGCGTAGTAGAATCTTGATCTGACTAGTAATATTCATGCTAAAACCAAACAAGCTTGCCAATAATAATTTCCTATCAAGCTTGGATTTATCAACTGACGAGCTGTTGCATATTTTAGATCTTGCAAATAATTTTAAAAATAAAAAATTAAATATTGATCTTGGCAATAAAGTTTTAGGATTAATTTTTGACAAGTCATCAACACGCACAAGAGTTAGTTTTCAAGTTGCGATGATGAAACTTGGTGGAACCACTATTGACCTCAATCCCACAACATCACAAATAGGAAGAGGCGAGCCAATTAAGGATACTGCAAGAGTTCTAAGTAGATATTGTGATGTTATAGCAATTAGAACATTTGATCATTTAGATTTGGAAGAATATGCAAAGTGGTCTACAAAGCCAGTTATTAATGCTCTTACAGATTTAGAACATCCATGTCAAGCTTTAGCTGATTTTTTAACGATTAAGGAGGAATTTCTTGATTTTAAAGATGTAGTTTTGACATTTATTGGAGACGGTAATAACGTCGCAAATTCTCTTATTTTATGTGGAGCGTTATTAGGCGTAGAAGTTAGGATTGCATGCCCTAAAGGTTATGAGCCTAACCCTTTGGTGATTAAAAGAGCATATGAAATATATAAAAATAAGGATTTATTGAAAATAACTAATGATCCTAATACTGCTGTTTTAGGAGCAAATGTTCTTTATACAGATGTTTGGTCATCTATGGGAGAAGAAAATCAAAAAGAAGAGAAAGATAAATTTTTTCATGGATTCACTATTGATAATGATCTAGTAAGTAAAGCTGAAAAAAATGCAATTATTCTTCACTGCCTCCCTGCGTATAGATCTAAAGAGATAACTGATGAGGCATTTGAAAGTCACAATAGTAGAATTTTTGATCAGGCAGAAAATAGATTACATGCTCAACAAGCTCTTTTATCTTGCATTCTCCAATAGGAATACTTGCGAACGAATAAATAAAAGGGTACAAATGTATTAGAGTACATATGTTTTATGAAAACTTCTTCAGGTGACGATCTTACTCAAGCTCAGAATGATCTCTATGTATGGATAAAAGAATATATGAAAGACTTTAAACATAGTCCATCCATCAGACAAATGATGCAAGCTATGGGATTAAAATCTCCTGCTCCAATTCAAAGTCGCCTAAAACATTTGCAAGAAAAGGGCTACATCTCTTGGCAAGAAGGTAAAGCAAGAACAATGCAAATTATTGATGAAATTATAGAAGGTGTACCAATAATGGGTTCAGTCGCAGCTGGAGGTTTAATTGAAAGTTTTTCAGATGTCCAAGAGAATTTAGACATTTCTGATGTATTAAAAAAGAAAAATGTTTTTGCTCTTACAGTTAATGGAGATTCAATGATAGATGCATGTATTGCAGATGGAGATATGGTTTTGATGGAGCCAATTACAGATTCATATTCTCTAAGGAATGGAACTATTGTTAGTGCAATGGTTCCAGGTTTAGGAACAACTTTAAAATATTTTGTTAAGAGAGGAGGAAAAATATTTCTTGAAGCGGCTAATCCAGCTTATGCGCCAATTGAATTAAATTTAGATCAAGTTTCATTTCAAGGAAAACTTTTAGCAGTTTGGAGAAGAATTTAAATTTCTTTTGTGATTAAGTTAGACTTGATATCTGAAACAAAAAACCAGCCTAATATATTCTTTTTACACGTTGCAAAATAATTTTTTAAAATATTTATATTTGTATTTGTAATTTTGCCTGGCTCTACAATTAAAACTATATTTGAGTAATTATTTATACTTTCAATATTTTTTGAAACGATTTCTATATTAAAATTACTATCGAAAATCTTAGGATTATATTGAGGTTCTTGTGAAAAGAAATTATTTGATAAATAGACTATAACTATATCTGTTTCTAATTTATAAATTTTCAAAATATTTTTCATAATAATACTATTAAAAATTTCATTATTTTTGTATAGGTTGTTTAAATATTTATAAGGAATTAATGATTTAAAATCATCAAGTTCAAAAATTAAACCTTTTCTCTTTTCTTTAAGAATTGCTAGGGAACATGCACTAAACATAGAAATAATAAAAGAAGCAAATAAAATTAATTTTTTGTTTGGGAAAACCACATCGTCTTCAATAGTGGGGGCTGAAATTAATTCCCATGCAACTGGTGCATTAATCTTCTCAAGTTTCATTAATTCGAGTGTGTTTTCTAATTGTGATAATATTATCGAATCCCTTTCTGCTTCATTAAATATTTTTTTGTATTCTAATAAAATTTCATTTGGTCTTTTTAAAGATGATTTTAGGTTAGAAATTTTTAACTTTAATTCTGATAAAGTTTTAGAGTTAGGCTTTAATTTTGATGATAAGTCAATATACTGAGATTCGTATGACTCTAATCTTTCAAATTGAGATGCAAAACGTCTATTTTTTAAAGATTTGCCTCCTCCCTCAAGAATTTTTGTATCATCAAATTTGTTCATAGACAATGGCATAGATATAGATGAATCTTGAATCATTGATCCAATAGAAAGTGGATTAGAAGAAGCTCCAAGACCTATGAAACCATCAATATTTCCTAAACCATTTTCTATGGTGAATTTATTATATTTTTTTGAAGAAGAATTTGATTTTGCTTTCATTATTTTTGTTTGTTCTTCTAAATAAGAAATTGTTTTAGTTAAGTTTTTTATTTCAGTAGTTTTTGAATAACTTTGGTATTTTTTTGATATCAGATTTAAAGTATTCAATATATGATTTTTATTTTTGTTTTTATAGCCTACTTTGAGAATATTAGATCTATTAGTAAATTTAATATCTAGATTTTGACTAACCCATTTATTAAAACTAATATCGATTTTGGGTAAATTATTTTGTTTATGATAATTTTTGACATATTGAAAAACCGGCTTTAAAACAGATGAACTTTTGAGTATTAATCTTTGGGTTTCTTTATTACTAGAGTTTCCTAAAGAGGATAAAGAAGAATTACTTTCTAATAATTTACTTAAGCCTCCAGATATGTCATTACCTCTTTTTTCTCCTTTAATAAGAATATTAAAAGAACCCCTCCAAATTGGGTTCACTCTAAATGCATAAATACCAGATCCTAAAGTAAATATAAATGTAATAAGAATAATTAAACTTTTTTCTCTATTAAGTGTATTTAGTAGGCTTAAAATACTTATCTCACCATCTGATTGCTCAAATTTCTCATCCAAGTTAGTATTATTGTTCTGCATTATCATTCAAATATTCTATATAAACCATAAGTGTTCACTATTGGATTACCATAGTCTAATATGAATCCGCTAGTAACCCCAAATATATTTTTTCTGACATTTATGATATCTCCAGATATTAGAATTGGATTATTAGTTGTTCCTTTTAAAGCAGACTTATCGTAATTAATTAACATTTTTTTGCTTGTCCCATTTCGATTTAGTCTTATAAATTCTAATTTTCCTGTGAAGTTTTCAGTACCTCCCGCTGCCGAAATTGCTTCTATGATACTTAGACCTTGCTTGATTATTATTTTGCCAGGATTTTTTACATTTCCAATAATATAAACTTCTATATTTTCAGGAGTTAAATTACTTTTATTTATATCTATGATTTGTTCTAATAATATCTTTTCATTTTTTTTTACAAGAATATCATCTCCATCATGAAGAATAATATTTTGTGATTGATCACCCTCATCTAATAATTTTAATAAATTTATATTTGCCCTTTTTTTTCCGGCTCCATTACTTATTGACTCAAATCTAGTTACTTGAATATCTGATAAATCAGCATTTCTTGTGATTCCATCGGCTAATTTTATTAAGTCGAACAATCTAGGAGCTATAGGATTTTTTTGTAAACTATCCGAAGTTGTATTTGACTTTTTTTCATAATTTAATGTGAATAATCCTGTTTTATTTACTTCACCTCTTAACGTTACTTTTAAGGGTCTAAATGATGTTAATTGGATTGTAATTTCAGGGTCAAAAATATTTTCTTGATATTTTTTAATTAATAAATTTTGTAGTTCATCTAGGGTCAATCCTTCTACATATAATTCACCAATTTCAGGTAAGAGAATGTATCCGCTTGTTTGAACAATATATTCTTTAGAAAATATTTCTAAACCTACAAAATAAATAAAAATTTGATCTCCTGCTCCGAGTAAGTATTCTTTTTTAAAGTTATTTACGATCTCAGGATTTTGATTTTCTAAATTTTTAGCTTCTAAAAAGGGGGTAAAATACAGGTTAGAGAATATAATAAGAAGTAGATTTATATTTATGATTTTAAACTTAAAATTCATTAAATATTGTGGAATTATAAAAATAATATCACATGATTATTTTTTGGGATTTGAAAATTATCCTATTTTTCTTGAGTAATTCCCTGTTATTCTGTAAGTTGTTAATAATTATGGGGCCATAGCTCAGCTGGTAGAGCACCTGCATGGCATGCAGGGGGTCAGCGGTTCAAGTCCGCTTGGCTCCATCTTTAATTTTTCCTATCTAAAAAATTAAAAAGAAAAAATATAACTTTTGATTTATCAAAGTTTATAAAAATTTGATAGCTTTCAGAGAATTTACTATATTTTAAAAGCAATGCTATTTTTAATAAACTAGATTAAAATAGAGCTATAAGTTAATATTTTTTTATGTTTTCAAAATTTAAAAAAATCATCTTTTTTTCAATATTTTTTATATTTTTTGGATCTGCTCAAGTTACAGAGGCTATAAATAACTTCTCTGAAAAATTAGTGATTGATAATGATATCGAAGAATTATTAGCAAAAGAAGGAAGCTCTGCTAAGAAAAGTGGAGACAAGAAAAGCTCTGCTAAGAAAAGTGGAGACAAGAAAAGCTCTGCTAAGACAAGTGGAGACAAGAAAAGCTCTGCTAAGAAAAGTGGAGACAAGAAAAGCGGAGATAAAAAGACTGGAGGTAAGAAAGTACAAGAAAACTTGAAAAAAGTTGAAAGTAATATTGAAATTATTAGAGAGAAAGCAAGAGAAAGATATATTAAATGGAAAGAAAACAAAAAATCCAAAAAAAACTAGTTTAAAAGTAAAATACAATAGTTGTATAAAATTCCTTAAAATATAAAAAAATAAATATTCTTATTATCTGATTTTATTAAATTAGAATTAGAAATAAAGATAACTCCTATACTTCCAATGTCAGTGCGTATATAATAATTTATATTATTGTATTTGACCTTTGCATGGGGTTGGCAACTCATCATATAAAAGTTTTATTAAAAGAGCAAAAAAGATCCGGCTTTATCAAAGGAAATGTTCTTACTTTAGGCCAACAGAACGTTTGGATAAATCTTCATCAGTTGAAAAAACTACTTCGAAAATATGATTTAAAAGAATATTCTTTAAAGGAACATATAAACTATGAAAATAAGATTAAATCTTGGAATAATTTAAATTCAACAAATTTAAGCTGTCAGGCTTTATTAACAATAATTGGAGCAAATAAAGTTGATGCAGTAGATATTTCTAATTATGAAAGCGCAAACATAATTCTTAATTTGAACAATCCTGTTAGTAAAGATTTATTTGAGAAGTATGACGTTATTATTGATAGTGGAACTCTAGAACACATATTTAATACTCCAGTTGCTCTCGAGAATATATGTAATATGCTTAAACCTGAAGGCTCATTCTTCAGTACAGGACCATCTTCTAATTTTATAGATCATGGATTTTATTCTTTTAGTCCTACTTTGTACTTTGATTTCTTTGGAGCAAATGGCTTTAAAGACATGCGCTCATATTTAAGAGAAGGCTCTTCCAGAATATATAGTAGAAAAGGAAGATTATTTGAATATAGACATACCAATCAACCAACTCCTTTAGTTAGTTCTAAAGCGATTGAAGTTTATTTTTTAGCTAAAAAGACTCTCAAGTACAATAGCGATAAAGTTGTAAAGCCAATTCAATCAATCTATAGAAATAATATAATTTATGAAAATAAAATAAAAAGTATCAAACGAGAAAAAAAAGTTCAATACTATAAACTTAAAATAATTCGACTTTTAAAGAATTTTTTATTGAAGATTTTACAGTATCTACCATACGAGCTTGAAAGAGTATTATTCAATAAATTTAACAGTAATAAGTCTTTAAAGTATATAGGAAAAATTTAGTGAGATTAATTTTCAACAAATAATTAGATATTCCAAAAATAAAATTTTGAATGTAACAATTTAATTAAACTAAATATTTCAACTATTGAATTCTTTCTTTAAATGCTCTAATTGTTGATTTGACAAATATTCTTCTATTTTATCTAGATTTTTATCTCTATTCAGTATCCGATTACTAACAACTGCCCTTATCATTTCATTCATATTTTTGGGAGCCTTGATCTGTAAAAAATCTATTAACATTGAATTATCTCCAACTATATATTCTGGTTCATAACTCCTTGATAAAGAAGCATCGTATTTTATAAGTCCATTGCATTCAATTCCGTATGCCTCGCTTATATTGGTAACTAGTTCTTTAACTGAATTACCTTCTCCAGTACACAAGCAAAGATCTTGAGGCTTATCTTTTGTAATCATTAAAAGCATATAATAAATATAATCGACAGCAAAACCCCAATCTCTGATAACATAATCATTCCCAATGACGATATAGTCTTGACTTTTTTCAAGTATTTTTTCAATTTGATTTATTAATTTAATAAATAAAAAGTTTGTTGCTCTTCTATTTGACTCATGCGGAAAACAAATTGCGTTACAAGCCCACACATTGGATATATTTCTTACAGCATTTATTAAATTGTAAGATAATAATTGCGCACAACCGTAAGGATTACATGGCGATTTAATACTTGTTTCTTTTAGTTTGTTTTTAGATTCCATAAAAATTTCTGAACTACATGAATTAATTAATTTAATTTTCCATTGTGAATTTTTTATTATATTTAGTATTCTTGAAACTATTAAAGATTGGCTTTTAATTGTCTCTTCCATAAGTAACCATGATTTACTCACATATGATTGGCCTGTAAAATTCAAAATATGAGTTATTTGATTCTTAATTATTATGTCTCTTAAGGATTTCTCAGTGTAATCTGTCTCTAAAAATATAAATGATTTATTTGACTTTATATTTGATATATTAAAGTGTGACGAATTAATAGATCTTGTAAGACCTATAACAGGTATGCCGATTCTTAATAGGATCTCGGCTGCATATGATCCATCTTGACCTGTTACTCCAGAAATACAAAAAACTTTTTTCATATTATTGAATAACCACCATCAATAGTTAGAGTTGTTCCAGTTATATAGGTATTTTCTCGGTCTAATAAAAATGATATTGCCGGTAATAATTCACTGATATTCATCATTCTCTGAAGCGGCACTTTCTTAGAGTAATTTTTAATAAAAACTTCATCTTGTTTATTACTTATTCCCCCCAATGCAAGAGTATTTACTCTAAAGTTAGGCGCATAATTTGCGGCAAAATAATTAGATAGAGAAATTACTCCAGTCTTTGATACTGGATACCCAATTTCCTTCTTAGCATTTTTGTTATAAATATTGGGATCTGGTGAAAGAAGACCATAAATTGATGAAAAATTTATAATGGAGCCTTGTTTTCTTGTTAGGATAAATTGCCTACATACTGAATACAATGAAGTTAGATTTATATTCATATAATCCTGAAAATTACTTAATGGAGACTTTAAAGGATCATAAGTTTCTCTCTTCTTTTTGATATGATCATTTAAAGCAAAGGCATTTATTAAATGAAACGAATCCTTGTTACTTTTCATGAAATCTTTTACATTTTTTTCTAATGAAAGATTTATTTCTTTATCGATTCCTATAACCTCATAATTTTGTTTAAGTAAAAAATCCTCTAGAAAACTACCAATTAAACCTTTATTACCTGTTATTATTACGGAATTAATCATTTTTAATACCAATTCTGCCAAATCCAGAAATCCTTATTGGCCCCTCTAGCATAGAAGTAGTAGTCCCATTAATTTCTGATTGTTTAATAATATTGAAAACTTTAGTTATTGACTTCTTAAAGTAACTAAGTGACCTTTTATCGTGGCCTATATTTGCATAAATACGATCAGAGGCAAGAATACCTAATTTAAGCATTTCTTGGGTATATAAGGTTAGTGTGCTCTGCCAATCTTTTACTTTTAATTCAAAACTGGTGAGGCATAATGATCCGTAAATTTGTATCTCTAATCCATTTTCATCAGCAGCATTTTTTAATATTGTCTGGATTTGTTTTCCTATTTCCTTGAGTTTTTTAGGAGAATTTATTTTTTTCATTTTTTTAATTGTTGCCAATGCTGCTGCTGGTCCTGATCTATCAGTCCAATAAGTTGAACTAATAAAAGTTTCGGTTGCTTTCGACATTATTTCTCTTTTACCAAGGACAACTCCCATGGGAATTCCATTTGATATTGTTTTGCCAAATAAAACAATATCAGGATTTATTCCATCAATCATGTGGTGGCCTCCTATATATTCCCTAAAACCTGAAGTGACTTCATCAAAAATAAGAACAATTTTCTCTTTATGGCAAAACTTTTTTAATTCATTAAGAAAATCTTTGGATACCTTCTCTCCTCTTAGAGGTTCTAAGATTACTGTACCCACTTCATATTTTTTCGTAATAGAAATCAATTCATTTAGATCACCATATGTAAAAGGATGAGTCAAGTCTTTCATTTCATTTGGGACACCTAAAGGATCTAATCCGGGGAGTAAATGACTATCTAATTTATCTTTGCTTTTTAAATTTGCACTTAAGTACCAGTCATGCCAACCATGGTAGCCGCAAATAGCTACATGACTTTTTTTTGAAAATGCTCTTGCAATCCTTATCGCTATTGCATTAACTTCTCCTCCGGTTCGAGCATATCTAACCATATCTGCCCAAGGATGAAGTTCAATCAGGGTTTTTGCTAATTCAATATCTTCTGGAGGGTTGAGGGTAGTTAAGTTTCCATTTTGCACAGCTTTATTTGCTGCCTTTACAACTTCTTTGTCTGCATATCCTAAGATGTTAGCGCCAATTCCAACCATTGTGAAATCATAAAAATTATTATTGTCTAGATCGGTAATTCTGCATCCTTTTGCTTTCTTATAATAAGCTGGCCAATTATCAGGTAAATAAAGTTCAGATCTTTTTCCAAATAGATTTGTTCCATTTGGAATTAAATCTTTTGACTCTTTATACAAATTCTGTCCTGTTAATTTTTTATTTTTCATATTTCTTCTGGGTCTACTTTTACTTGTAAATTTTTAACCGTCTTAAGCTTGCCTGGAACATTTCGATACCAATTTACACCATTATACTTTGAATTTATCTCCCCAATGTATTTTTTTGTTCTTATTATTTCTAAAATATCTTCGTAGTAAAAAATTTCGTCTTCATTAAATTCATCATAAACCGCTTTTATAAAATCCAAATCTTCGTTATAGTCTAATGTCCATCGATGGGTGTTAAACAAATTTCCAGTTTTATTAGTTAAATTAAAAATATTATATTTTTCAGGATTATCCCAAATATAAGGAAAAGTATGTTCTCTTTCATGTGATTCTTTCGCTTTTAACCATGCTTCCTCGAGAATATTAGATTTTGCTATTTCTATATCTAATCCGTCTGGAAAAGTGGGTGGATGATAATTACTTGCGTATTCAATTAAAGAAGATTTCTTGATAACTGAAATTACAGATTCATTTATTTTAGGGTCTGAGAAAGGACAATCAGAAGGAATTTTCACAACATAATCCCCCCTGAATTTTAAATTCGCTTTATAGTGTCTATCAAGTAAATCTTTCTCACTTCCTCTGAAAAAAGGAATTTTTAATTTTTTGCAAATTTTTTCAATCTCATCATCCTCTTTTAGTACTGAGGTAATAACTACAACTTCGTCGGCATTTGACGTATATCTAACTCTTTTGACTAGTAAATCTATATAGTCTCTTCCTTTTATTTTAGATAATATTTTCCTAGGAAATCTTTTACTACCTGTTCTGCATTGTATGTAAATAATAACTTTTTTCATGTCTGCTTAATTCTAAAATTTTCTAAAGAATTATTTCCTCTAATTCACATAGTGCTTTTTTAAAGCCTATAAAATTATTCAGATGCCCTTGCCATACTTCAATAACTTTAATACATGGTAAATCCATTACTTCATTTAAGAATTTTTGCTGTAAAGCAGTCATTTTTTTTAATGACTCACCTTCTCCATCAAGTCCTTCAGCTCCAGCAATATGTAAATGCTTAACTAGATTGAAGTTATTGCTTAGAAAAGTTAAGAAATTTTTTTCTTTAAAACCGCACATAAATGCATGTGATATGTCTAAGCAATAATCGCATTCAATTTTTTGCATAATTTTCAAGTCCTCGAGACTATTGAAAAGTTCAAGCTTAACCGATCCGCCAAAGTACCAAGCTACTGGTGGTAGAAGTTGAGGTACTAAGAAATATTTATTTTTATTTGAGATATTTTTACAAAAATCATTAATTAAATTAATTGAATATTCTTTTGACTTATGTAATGTAGAAAAACTTCCAACAATTGGAATCTCTTTTTTAGTTAATTCAAAAAGACTTAAAGAAAGTTCTACGCAGTTTTTAATTATTTCGTTGCTTTTATTTTTAGTGACTTTATCTTCAGAGAAAGGATCTAAAATTGTATTACTATCAATATAATCTGGTAAATGGATGCTATATTTAATATCTTCAAAGTAATTTTCTCTATTTAATAGATCTTTTGATAAAACTTCAGAATAAGACAGATGTAATTCATGATGTTTTACGTTTAAAATTCTTTTAATTTTTTTGGCATCATGGATTCTTACTGGAATCGAAATCTTTTTATTCTCTAACCAATGATCTTTTTCTGATACTGTATATTTTTTTTCTTCATAATGGTGAATACATAAAGGTTGAGTTTTATGAATAGACTTTATCAATTTTTTGCAAATATATTCATCTATATTTTCGTATGTTAAACCTACCTGAGGTGACCTCCAAACAAAGTCATTTCGTTTTAAAATTTCTCCCTTCTTAACTGATTTGGTTAAATAAGGAGAACGACCTAGATTTTGTTTATTAATTAATTCGCCGGCATTTAATACTCGCTCCTCTTCTCCCTGCAAAGCCAATGGCAATTCTTTAGCGAAATAACAAAGTTCTTTAAATTCTTCCGGGGTTGAACTAGTACTATGGTCAAGTCCAAATTCCATCTTGTTTTTTGTAATGTGCCTCTCAATATATGAAACTCCTATAGTTAAAGCTGAAATACAAACTTTCCAATCTTTATCATGAGAAGAATATCCTATTTCGCCCTTCCAAATTTCTTTAAGGTGCTTAAGATAACCTAGTTTTGCATTGTAAATTTCAAGAGGATAATTACTTATGCAATGCATTAAGATACTATTGTCTGGATTTAAACTTTTTATTTGTTTTAAAATTGTCTTTTCATCTTGACATCCAGTTGAAAAAATTATTTTTTTCCCAGTTTCTTCTAATTTCTTAATAAGTTCATTATTGGTGAATTCCACGGAAGGAACTTTGAAGAAATCAAAATATTTATTAATGTCAGAAAAATCATTTATGTCTTCCGCTGAAAAGAAACTAATCCCAACTTTTAATCCTAGCTCTTCTTTGCAGAAATCACTTAAAGAGCATATTTGTTTTGTATTCAGATAACATCTTTTGATCTCTGATTTTAAAAGATCATCCCCTATTTCTTTAGCTTGATTATCAATATATGATCTATCTAAATTACGGTATTGAAATTTTATTCCATAGCAATCCGATAAATATGATTCTTTGATAAGTGATTTAGCTAATTCATAATCACCATTATGATTAATTCCTATCTCTGCAATAACTTTTGTCTCTATCATCAATAAATTCAAAAGAACATATTATGACATTATAATGTGGTGATGTTTAAAGAAAAAAATTTAGCTAAGTTTTATTATTAAATTATTAATAATTAGCTATTTAACAAATTTATATTTTATTCATAAATATCTTTTACTAGTCTCTCAAAAAGGATTTGTTGAACTATAATTATTAGCAAATTATTTTTTAAAAAATAGAAAAAACTTTACCCACTCATGTAGGAATATTATGTGCAATGCCTGAAGAGGCAGGCACAATTCTCAATAGTCTTGAAAAAATAGAAAAAAAGATTTTTGGAGATTTAGAGATTTTTTCTGGAGTTTGGAAAAAAAAATATAAAAATAATAAAAATATTTATGTTTCAGTGGCATGGAGTGGATGGGGTAAAGTAAGTGCTGCAAGAGCAGCTGCAAGAATTATGGGTATCTCTTATAAAAAAAGTCCCATTAATTTTCTTTTGTTTACGGGAGTTGCTGGTGCAGTTGAAGAAAAACTTAGGCAATGGGACATCATTGTACCAACCTCTCTTATTCAACATGATATGGATGCAAGGCCCATTTTTGAAAAATATGAAATTCCAGCTTTAAGAACTAAATTCATTGTCCCAGAAACAAAATGGTTAAATTGGTCTATTGAATTAATTAATAATTCAATAAAGAAACAATTATTAAATGAATTTGGAAGGGTACATTCTGGCGTTATCGCTACAGGGGATAAATTTGTTAATGATGTTACATTCGCTAATAACTTAAAAAAAGATATCAAAGGTTTGCTTGCTGTAGAAATGGAGGGTGCAGCAGTTGCTCAAGTTGCCACTCAAGAATCTATTCCATGGCAAATAATTAGAGTTGTTTCAGACTCCGCGGATCAATCTTCAGAACAAAATTTTGATAATTTTATAAAAAAATATAATAATTACTCGGCCAACTTAATCGCAGCTTTTATTGATAATATAGAAAGTGCGCCATTTTAATTAAGGCTAAAAAAAATAAAAAAATATTTTTTTAATCAAAATATTTAGATATTTTATATATTATTGATTAAAAAGATCTGTCAAGTTAATCTTATTTAAATATACATTATTGAAATTACATATAAATGCAAGGGGGTAAAACATCGCAAGGAAAAGTTTCTTCTGGCTCAGACTTAACTATTTCAATCGGGGGGGGGGAACTATAAATGCCCAAAAAAATATATTGAGGCTTTTTCACAAAATCTTGATAAAGCTATTGAATATGCTGAAAAAGCTGAATGGCATTATTTTAATTTATTTAAAAAAGAAAAAAAAGATCAAATTAACTTTGGCTGGGATGATTTAAGTCTCCAGGAAAAAAAAGTAATAAATGGTTTGGAAGATTATAAAATTCCAGCATATTTAGGCTATAGATCTTCTTTTAAGGACGGCATGAAGAGGATCGGCTTTGAAGAAAAGCCTGTCTTTGCTTTATTAGAAGTAGCAAGTGCATGTAATATAAAATGTCCTTTTTGTTTCCAAAGTGATCCTACATTTACTACAAAAGAATATATGGGAATAATAGAAACTGAATTGGCATTCGAAATTATAGATCAAATAGATATGAACAAAATAAGAGGATTAACAATAGCAAGTAGAGGTGAACCTCTCATTTGTAAGGATATATGCAAAATACTAAATTATATTTCTACTAAGGAAAATATCATTGAAGTTAAGTTAAATACTAATGCCAAAAGATTAACAAAAGACACATTAGAATCTATCATGCAAACTAAAGTTAATATCCTTGTAATATCAACTGATCATTATTTGAAGGATAAATATGAAAAATATAGACATGGCTCAAAATTTGATAATTTTATAAAAAATATTTCTTTAATAAACACTGTTAGAGAAGACCATAATAGAACTGACACTCTATATACTAGATCAAGCGGAGTTGCAGTAGACCCTGAGATGAATAGAGAAAAATACGATAATTTTTATCAGCAATTTTTAGATGAAAGCGCAACTGTTGAATTACAAGAAAGATGGAATACTTATACAAACGAAGCAAATGAAGAAAATCTTGGACCTTGTGGGCTACCTTTTGAGAGACTTTATATTTGGTACGATGGAACAACTAACCCTTGCGATGCTGATTATAAATCTTATCTCTCCCCTGGGAAGATTAGTGATATATCACTAAAGCAATGTTGGGAAAATTTATCTAAGTTAAGAAAAGAAATGATAAGCGGTAAAAGAGATGAAATTAATCCTTGCGATAGATGCGGAAGTCTATGATTAACTGTCAGAAGACATTTAATATCATTATTTATGGGTATGGATCACATGGAAAAAGAATTAAGAATTTAATAGGAGAAATTAATCAGAAAAAAAATTTTCATACAAATGTTTTAGGAATTTGTAGATCCCCAAAAAAAAGATTTGATATTACTTTATATAAGTCCTTAAATGATTTAAGAAAAGATTGTAAAAATATTGATGCTGTTTTTATAACAACCCCAAATGATAATCATTTACAAGCTCTAAAGAATTGTCTAGAGCATGAAATTCCATACATTTATGTTGAAAAACCAGCCTTTAAAGTTGAAAAATATTGCGAAAAACATAAAGACTTTATAGAAGGGAAAGTTAATTATCTACAAGTTGGGTATCACATGAACTACGAAGATGGATTCAAAGAGATTTGTAAAATAATTAGGGATAAATCTATGGGAAATCTTTTGAAGTTGGAAATTTTTTCAGGGCATGGTATCGCATATAAAACAAATTTTAAAGATTCTTGGCGCGCAAAAGATCCTGAAATAATAATCGAAACAGTTATGAGTCATTTGATAAATATAGTTTTAAAAATTAATGGTGGATCTAAATTAACTAGAGATATCGCTATTTTAAAAAAAAATGAAGAAATTGGATATTATGATACATGTCATTTAGGTGGCGTTTTAGATAACGGTGCAATGTATTCCTTAACTGCGTCTTGGGGAGCGCCTTTGAAAAATATTGTAAGAGCATATTTTTCTGATGGATTTTGGTCTTATAATTACGATATTGGGGAAATAACTAAACAATACCCTCGTGATATCTTTGATCAAAGAGGATATTTTATTCCCCCCAAGGTTACGAGAAAAAAAATTGTTATGAATGGTTTGGAAAATAGTATTAGTTATTTTCTTGAAAAGATGAGTAAAAATCAAAAGGAAATATTTGAATTTAATGAATCAAAATTAACCGCAAGAATTGTAGAAGAATTTACTTTAATTGATTAGTTATTTGAGAAATTATCTATTTAATTTAGAAATTTAAAATTGATTCTACAGGGAAAGATAATTTATTTTTACCTTCAAGCGAAACTAATTCAATAACTACCGAAAGACCTGTAATTTTCTTATTAAAACTTTTAATTATTTCAGATACGCAATTGGCAGTTCCCCCTGTAGCTAAGAGGTCGTCTATTATCGCAAAATTACTATAAGGTCGAAGTGCATTTTCTTGAATTGAAAGTGAATTACTTCCATATTCAAGGTTATATTCTTTGGTTATTAATTTCCCGGGTAACTTTCCTGGTTTTCTGGCACATATTAAAGGTTTTGAAGTGTTTAATGCTATTGCAGTACCAAATATAAATCCTCTTGCGTCAATAGCTATTAATGCATCTGCATCAATAATTGATTGTGAAAGAGACATTTGGTTTATTAATTCTTTAAAAATAATTGGATCTCTTAATATAGTCAGTAAATCTTTGAAGATAATTCCTTTGCTTGGAAAATCTGGATAATCATTTATAAGATTTTTTAAGTTATTCATAGATACTTTGTTTTGATTCATAGTTATTAATATACTTATTTAAATGGTAAATAAATAAATAAATAAATAAATAAATATGAATTTGCATTGGTTGATAACAAGATGGAGGATATTTATTTCTGCTTTCATAGATATTTTTATATTTAGTTTAATATTCCAAAATGCTTTTCAAAATGATAATTTTCTAATTATCATTGTTCCTTATTACTTATTAATTATTTTCTGGATTTCACTTAGCTATATATTTGGACGATATTCAAAAAGTATTTCAAATGATATGAGGAAACTCTTTAATAAGGATTTTAAAGACATTATTACTTTAGTAATAATTTTTTATTTTTTGCATAATATTTGCCTGATTTTTGGGGAAAATCTGATAGGTTTACTCTCGAGTAATAAATTATTTTTTTATGCTTTATTTCCCATTTTTTCTTTTGCTTCACAGTTTTTTATTAGATTTGCATTTTATGAATTTGATAGAAAAAAAATAGAAGTAGCTGTTTTAGGAAATAAAGATGACTATGATAAGCATTTTAACTTTGTCAAAGAATCATCGCCAATTTATACAAGTAAAATCTCTCTAAAAGAACTTAAATCTGAATTTATGAATAAAGGAGATTTAATACTTTGTACGAAATTAGATCAAGTGGAAAATAGTTTTTTTATAAAGCAAAAACAATTAAATAATATTAAAATCTTTAGTTCTTTTTCCTGGTGCGAAAAAAGGTTATTAAGAATTCCTGGGGATTGTATTCAAGATAGAAATATTTTATTAGATTCTTGGGGATACGAATTTAGAAAATATCATCATAGATTGAAAAGAATTTTTGATATTTTATTTGGTTTATTACTTCTTATTTTATCAGCGCCTTTTATTCTTTTATTTAGCCTTTTAATAAAAATTGAAGATGGAGGGCCTATATTCTATGAACAAATAAGGACTGGTTTATATGGAAGAAATTTTAAAATATTGAAGCTTAGAACAATGAAATGTGATGCAGAAAAGCAGGGACCTCAATGGGCTAAAAAAAATGATTCAAGAGTAACAAAATTAGGGAAAATTCTTAGGAAAACTAGAATTGATGAGTTGCCTCAGTTAATACAAGTTATTAGTGGCGAGATGTCTTTAATAGGTCCTAGGCCAGAAAGACCTGAAATAGATGAATTATTAAATAAAGAAATTAAAAATTACTCTTTGAGAAATAATATTAAGCCAGGATTAAGCGGTTGGGCTCAAGTTAATTATCCATATGGTTCATCAATTAAAGATTCTGAGATTAAATTAAGTTATGATTTATTTTATTTGAGAAACTTTTCTATTCTTATCGATTTGGTTATTTTTTTTAAAACAATAAAATTAGTTTTCAATTCTGAAGGTTCAGAACCAAACCCTTAAAATAATAAAATTACATTATAGATGTATTATAGTAATTCTATAATATTTAAAAATGAAGAATGTTGTTATCTATATAGCTGATCAGGAAGAACTTAAATATGTAGAATCATATTCTAAGATCTTAAAGAAAAATAATTTTGAATTCTATTGTTTAAATGTTAGTCCTATAAAATATTGGTATGAATTTGCTTTAAATAACAATAATATTAGGAATTTTACTTATTCATTTTTTGATGATGTGAATTATGATGAATTTGAAAAATATAGAGAAGAACTTGGCTACATAATAAGTGAAGTAGAGGAATACTTTGATCAGGTAAATTTTAGAGATATATCAAATAGAAAATACAATCCAAGTATTGAGAATAAAGAAAGATTTTGTATGAAATATTTGCCATATTTTCTTAAGTTAGTTGAAGATAATAAGAAATATAATCTTATATTATTAACACCATACGTGGTTGATATGACAAAACAGTTATTATTAAAATGGGCTACGAAAAATAATATTACTTGCGTTACATTTTCTGATGTTTCTTATAAGGATTATCATTTACTAGAAATCTTTTCAAAAAGAAAATATGGAATTGAATCTCATTATTATGCTAAAAATTTGAATAAAAATATTGTAATTTTTATAGATTATATTTCCAAAATGGTAGATATAAAAAATTCACCAAAAAATAGTACTTATAATTTAAATAAAAAATTTAATATAAATGACCACAGACTAAATTCATTTGGTTATCACCAAAATAATATTAAAGATAATGTAATAGATTACTATAAAAATAGTATTTTCTTAATTTTAAAAAGAAGTCTTATTAAATTTAAATTAGTTATTACCTTATTTAATTTTTATGTCCCTACAAATAAAGTAATTATATATTTATTTAGAAACTTAAAAGGCCTAATCTCTCACGTTTTGAAATTTATTTTATGTGAATTTGTTTATTTAAAAAATTACATAATTAATTTTTTAATAGTTAATAAGAAACTTGTCAAATATATGAGAAAGGAAGTGAGAAAATCAAATATACTTGTATTTATGCATTATTTCCCAGAGGATGCAATAACAACTTCTAATTCATTTTCAAGGCATGAATTAAGTAATGATTATGTTAATTATCTTAATTCAAAAAAAGCTAAAAAAGTATCCTATATTGAACATCCAATTATGTTACTTTATGGAGAACGCAGCAATATGTTTATAAAACAATTAAAATCACGAATAAATAATTGTAATTATATTCAATCAACTTCTTTCCCTCCAGCTGGGTTTGATTTTAATCTATTGTCTAAAAATCAAGAAATTATTTCTTTAAATGGTTCAATTAGCTTTGAACTCTCAATAAGAAATATTAATTCTTCAATACTTGCTATACACCCACTTTTGATATTAAAAAATGTTTGTTTTAAGGATTTCAAAAGAAAAGACTCATTGGGTATGAGTAGTAAAGAATATCTAAATTTCGTAGTAGATAACGGTTTTGAATATCTTAATCCTAATGAATTTTCAACAATAGAACAGATTGATTATTTTTCAAAAGAGGTAATGGATTCTTTTATATCTTTTTTTAAAAATTACTTTTCTAATAATGAATAATACAAAAACCGAAAAATAATTTTTGGTCAAATATAATTACTCAAATATATTTCAATCTAAATGGATAATGATTCAAATCTTAATAAAAGAAAAGGAATTATCCTGGCAGGAGGAACAGGGTCTCGATTATCACCTCTTACTATGGCTGTTAGTAAACAGTTGATGCCAGTCTATGATAAGCCAATGATATATTATCCTTTATCCACCTTAATGCTTTGTGGGATTAGGGAAATTTTAATTATTACAACTTCCCAAGATGTGGAATCTTTTAAACGCCTTCTTGGAGATGGAAATTCTTTGGGGATATCATTAAGTTATGCGATTCAAAAAAAACCCGAAGGCCTCGCTCAAGCTTTTTTAATTGCAAATAAATTCATTAATAATTCTCCAGTTGTTTTAATTTTGGGTGATAATCTATTTCATGGTAGTGAGATGATTAAAATTCTAAGAGATGCAAATAAGAGATTAGACAGAAATACTGTTATTGGTTATCAAGTAAATAATCCACAAGACTATGGAGTCATAAATTTTGATGAAAATGGAAAAGTTCTTAGTATAGAAGAGAAGCCTAAAAAGCCGAAAAGTAATTATGTTTTAACGGGAATTTATTTCTACGCTAAAGACATTGTTGAAAAAGCAAATAAAGTTAAATATTCAGAAAGAAGGGAATTAGAGATTACAGATATAAATTTAATGTATCTTTCAGAAGGTAAATTGAGTGTAGAGCTGCTTGGAAGAGGATCTGCTTGGCTTGATACAGGCAACTTTGATTCTCTACATGAAGCAAGTTCTTACATTAAAACTATTGAAAATAGACAGGGATTTAAAGTATCCTCACCTGAAGAGATTGCATGGAGATTAAAGTGGATAAACGATAATGATTTATTATCCTTATCTAAAAAATATTTAAAGAGTGGATATGGTCAATATTTAAAAGGGTTATTAGATAGTAAAATTATTTAAGTTATTTAATTTAAAGATGAGCTTTAACTAATGGTAAAGCTTTGAAATTTTAAAAATTTTCGATGAAAGATTTATTATTACCAGACCACTATAAAAAGATACTAGTTACTGGGGGATTAGGATTTATTGGGAGTGCGTTAATTAGAAGATTACTTAAAAATACTTCTGCAAAAATATTTAATCTAGATAAAATCTCTTATTCGAGTGATGAAAGTTCAATAAACCAAATAATAAAAAACAACTCAGAATTTAGTAATAGATATACTTTTTTTAAGATGGATCTATTTAGATTTGAAGAGACAAATAAGTTAATACGAACAATTAAACCTGACCTAATATTTCATTTGGCAGCAGAAAGTCATGTTGATAGATCAATAGATAATCCACTTATATTTTTGGAAAGTAATGTTATTGGAACCTATAATTTACTAGAAGCTACTAAAAATTATTTAAAAAAATCAAAAACCAAAAATTTCAGATTTATTCATATAAGTACAGATGAAGTTTTTGGAGAACTTGATGAAAATGGTTTTTTCAATGAAGAATCTTCTTATTCACCAAAAAGTCCATATTCTGCTTCAAAAGCTTCAAGTGACCATTTCGTAAGAGCTTGGAATAAAACTTATGGATTACCGACGATTATCACAAACTGTAGTAATAATTATGGACCATGGCAATACCCTGAAAAGTTAATACCTTTGACCATTTTTAAGGCATTAATAAAACAAAAAATATCAATTTACGGAGATGGGCTTAATGTTCGCGATTGGCTTTACGTAGAGGATCATATTTCTGCGCTTTGTTTGATCGCCTCTAATGGAAAAATAGGAGAAAGTTATTGTATCGGAGCTAATAATGAAAAAACAAATAAATTTGTTGTTGAAAAAATATGTGATTTTATTGATGAAAAAATACCTTCTTCACAATCAACAAGATTATTAATAGAATTTGTTGAAGACAGGCCTGGTCATGATTATAGGTATGCTATAAGTCCAAATAAGTTAATTAATGAACTATTCTGGGAGCCCAAGTTTTCTTTTACTGATAGTTTAGAGGAAACTATAGAATGGTTTCTTCTTAATCAAAAATGGTTAAGATCAAGATTAGAATGCTCTGGTTATAGAGGTCAGAGAATTGGTATATCTAATTAGAATATTTCATAATATTTAATTTCTTTTTGAAATAATTTTTTTTAAGGTTAATTCACTTTGTGAGCTTAAATTATTTAGTTTTTGGTCCATTCTTTCATTTTTTACTTTATCTTTGAGGATTCTTTCAATGATTATCAAATCTTCTTCTAGTTTACCATTTATAAAAGGGTAGGATTCTTTATAAATGGTTTCAAGTTCTTTAGGACAAGCTAATTTATTACATAAAAGTTTGCAATTATTTCTGATTGCTGAAAGAAATGATTGAGAAGTGCCTTCGCCTCTACGGGAGAAAAGAAAAAAAACTTCGGACTCTTTAAGTAGCTTTTCTAAGTCATTATGATTTAATATCCCAAGATAAGTTTGATTAAAATGGTTCTTAAAAATTCCATTTCCACAAATTATTATTTCATAACCAAGAGAAATTAAGAAATCAGTTAATTCGCAGAGATAATCATATCCTTTTTCACTTTTATCAGTAAATCTATGACAAAAAACAATTTTCTTTTTTTTTTCAATTTCATTTAAATTTTTTTGTTTCTTTGAAATTGGAAACAATTTAATATTTTTTAAAGAGTTTATTTTTAACGATGAATACAATTCTCTATCAGATAAGTAGCAAACTTGGCAATTTTTCATCCAGAAAGAATCTATGAATAAAGATAATTTTTTTAAGATATAGCTTTTATAAATAACCCTTTCTCTCACATGATTCCCTCTTGGAAAAAAAATCAAGGATTTGGAAAAAAAAGTTGATAAAAATCCTGAAATTGTTATTAAAGGATCAAAACCTAAATTTAGAATAACTAAATCTGAGTGAATAATAATTTTAATCAATCTAAAAATGGAATAGATACCTATTGAAAAGTATTTTGCTCCAGTTTTAAGACCATTTAACTTTATAAATTTAATATTTTTATAATAAAAAATATCATTCTTTGAATAATCATGCATCCATGAAATAATGTTGATATCATTTTTTTTGTTAATTTTTTTGATTTGCAATCCAAGTTCTAAAGTCGATTTTACAGGTCCTCCTAGTTGAAAACTTGGATATGCGCATGGTGTTATGATAGTTATTTTCATTCAGGCAGATAGGCCAAATTTTTTATTAGATTGGAATACTTTTGGCACAAAAATGTTATTTAATATTTTTGAGTAATTTTGATATTTATTTGGATTATTCATATTTGATATAAGTGCTTTTAAACCAAATTCATTTGTTAGGTAAGGAGAACGCATTTCAATTTTGTTAAGGTATGAAATGATATCCGATTTATTTAGAATATGCTCAGGTAAATGTAAGTACATTTCATAAATGTAAGCTAAAAATTTATTACCTTTTATTTTAAGATCATTGTCATTAATTCCAACTAATTCATAAAAATTTGAGAAATTTGGTAATTCTTTATCTAAAAATGCTTTGAATGTTATGACCGTGCTTAAATTCAATTTACCTGTACACAAAAATGGAGAAAATAATTGTCTTATCTCTTCAGGTAATTTCTTGATTATGTTGATGTAGTTAGATCTTCTATATCTAAAAGAAATTTCATCACCTCCATCACCAGTAATAAGAATTTTACAATTGGAATTTGAGCATTCATTTGCTAATGCGTTTATGCATGCGTTAGCTCCATCATAATTTATTTGAGCATATAAACTTCTTGGCAAATCAAATTTTGGATTAATTACTTTTAAACTATTTTTAGTAAATTCTGAAGCTAAATGGCAATGATTCAATTCTTTTGAATTATTTCTGCTTTTTATTGTTAAAAGTTGTTTTGGTGGTTTTAAATTATATTTATCAATTGAAAATAAAATATTATTAGAGTCAAATCCTGAGCTTAATGCTAAACAATAATTTTCGTTTGGAATAATACTATCCAATGAGTTAGAAAATGATTCTTCTATATCATCAATTGATTTAAAAATAAGTGATTTATTATCAAAAAGAAAATTACTTTTATAAATGCAATATGAAAAAGATTTTTTGAAACTTTTTTTTATATCAAAAATTTCTAAAGAACCAGGATTAAGTTTTTCAATATTTGGGAATTTCTCTAAACCATATAAGCTTTTAATATTTTCGTCTCGCTTTGAAAAACTATTTTTATTAGAAATAGGGAAGTTTTTTAATAAATAAGTTAGCAATAGGTTTTGATTACTAGCAATTATTAGATAATTCTCATTATGGAATTTATATATTGGTTTCTGACCATATAAATCTCTCGCAATGAGAACTTTACCTTCTTTATTAAGATAGACAAATCCATATTGCCCAGAAATGGACTTAAAAATCTCCGAGTAACAAAAGTTTTTCTTGAAGTTTTCTTCCAAATATTGAAGGAGCATATGCCCATCAGAAAAGAAATTTGAATTTTTGAATTTGATTCCATCAATAGAGTATATTTCTCCGTTAAAAATTAATTTTGAGGAAGATCCAATTAACGGATATTTGATATATTCTTTTTGATTAGATATTGATAAATGACCATGCAAAGAGTAAAAGAAATTATTATTTTCTCTAGAAGAATATTTGGTAATAGTTCTTTTACTGTCAGATCTTTCTACTAGTTGCTCGATTAATGAGTTTTCTATACGATCTTCTGGGATAATGAATTTTGGATTTTCATTTGAAATAACTACAATGAAACCACACATTTTTATTTCCTTTTTAAATTTTTGTCTAAAAACACTCTACTGCCTGCCATAAATGATAACAGAAATAAAATCTTGAAGCTTTTAAGTATTGAAGTGAAAGATCCAAGACAAAAAACAATAGCTAAACTTATGAGGTAACTTCTTAATGATATTTTGCTAAAGAGATAAAAATTTAATATTAATGAAATGTTTAGAACTATTAATAGAGTTGGAATTGATCCGTAAGTACATAATAAATCTAATCCGGAAAGTTGAACTCTTGTGCTTAACCCACTGTAAGTAATTGCACCGATAGGAAGGGAGGGAATTAAGTAATCTATTAACCCATTATTAAAGCACAATTCTATTTCATCTATCCTAGTAGAAAAAGAATCAATATTACCTGCAATATATGCAGTGTTATTAATATTTAGATCAGTTATTTTTAGAGTATTACTCAAAAACATAAACAAAGCTAAAGAGCCTGCTTGTAACCATTTAAAAGCTAGATCTATTCTATTTATACCCAAAATTAAAAGTAGTGAAGTTAATAAAAGTTTTGCAAATTGGATGATGCTAAAATTTAATTTGAATCTATCATTTAAAAACTTGAAGTTAATATTAAATAATTTTGTAATTAATTCAAAAGCAAGAAATAATGTAATTCCCAAAAGAAGCAATAGCGAAGACTTAGATGCTGTACCTATACAAATTGGTATAAAAATAAAAAATATATAAAATAATTTTTTTAATCTATTGTGTATTTCAAGATTAAAGAAAATTCCTAAAAAAACAAAAAAAACGAATAAACTTGATTCATCAAGATATGAAAAAGGACCAGAAAAACGAGTAAAAATTATAGTCTCTGAATAAGGGACTCTGAATATGATTGAAATTGCTTGAAGTAATTGTATTATTAAAATTATATTTACCGCTTTAATTTGAAATTTGGTATAGAGCTCTAAATTAATTTTTTTCAGGGTTTGTAATTTTGATGAGACATCAAAGATTATTAATGGAATAATTGTTATAAGTATGATTCTTATAATATCTACAGGAAAATTTGAAGTATTAAAACCAAGTCTTCCATTTCCTAAAAAGATAGATATTAAAAAAGATATTGATACGCTTATTAAAATAGCAAATATCAAAATAGAAAAACTTTTATTTAATTTATAATCTTTCTTATTTAATTTTATTAGTATTGGGATAGTAGATAATATAAAAGTTGATAATAGTTTAAGAATTCCAAATTCTCCGAATGTAGGCCATATTAATAAATAAATTAGATATTGCATTTATATAACTCTTCGCAAATTATCTATAAAAAATTTTTTATTTTTAAATAAAAACTTATTTAAAAAAATAACTCTTCCAATCATAATTTAAAATGCTTTGATCTTTTTTTCAAAAAATAAATTAATATAATTCGAAATTATTTTTATCTCTTCTAAAGTTAAACCTGGATATAAAGGTAATGAAATTATCTCTTTAGGAATATCAGTCTCATAATAATTCGAAGGCTTATATTTTTTATAAGGTATTTGATTAAAAGGCAAATTGGGATAATGTATTAATGTGCCAATATTCTTACTAGATAAATATTTTTTTAATTCGTCTCTATAACTTTTAACTCTAATTACATATAAATGCCAGCTGTGTTTTTTATTTGTTTCACAATGTGGTTTTGAAAGAAAATGATTATCTTTAATATACTTACTGTATAGTGAGGAGATTTTGATCCTTTGAGTTATATTTTCATCAATTTTTTTTAACTTGAGGTTAAGAATAGCTGCTTGAATCTCATCAAGCCTTGAATTTATTCCATATATATCGTGCTTGTACTTTTCGGAAGAACCATAATTTCTATATTTTTTAATTAATTGAAAATGTTCCTTTTTGAATCCTGTTATCGCTCCCGCATCACCAAGGGCTCCTAATGTTTTCCCTGGATAAAAACTCCATGCCACTAAATTTCCATGCGAACCTATTTTTTTGTTATTTATTTCACTACCATGGGCCTGAGCCGCATCTTCAACCACAATTAAATTATGCTTTTTAGCAATTTCATTTATCTTTTCAATTTCGCATGAATTGCCATATAAGTGAACTGGAACTATACCTTTTACCTTTGGATTTATTAGCTTTGAGATATTATCCTCGTCAATTAAGTAATCTTTATCTTTTACTTTACAAGGGATAGGGATTGCTCCAATTTCAACAATTGATTGCCATGTAGCTATAAAAGTATGATCAGGAACTATAACTTGATCATTTCTTTTAATTCCATTAGCTATAAGAGCAATTTTTAAAGCATCAGATCCACTATTAACACCAATGCACCAGTTTGAACTTACATATTTTGAGAAGTTCTTTTCAAAAAGTTTTACACTATCACCTAGAATAAAAGTCCCTTTTTTTATTATTTCAAGAAAGCTATTATTGATTTCATCTAAAAATGGTTCATTTATTTTTGATAGATCTAAAAATTTAATTTCCTTCATTTTTTAATTCCTTGAAATAATCAAAATTGTAAATATAGTCATCTAAAGAGTAAAACTCAGAAGCTAAAACTAGACATACAGCCGTTCTCGAAAAATTTTCAACCTCTCTCCAAATCATTGGTGGGATATAGATCCCAATGCTTGGAGATTTCATATTAATAATTTTTTCTTTATCACCATCATTTATTTTTAAATCGAATTTACCAGAAATTGGAATAAATAATTGGTGCAGATTTTTATGGGCGTGAGATCCCCTTTTTGAATCTTTGGGAACCCCATAAATATAATAAATCCTTTTAATTTTAAAGTTTATATCTTTTCCACTTTCAACAAAGCATAATGACCCTCTATCATCGGGGATATTATTAATTTTAACTGTTTCACACATTTCAATATTTGTTCTCATAAATATTCAAAATAACCCACTTAGAATTTTAAATATACCTTTGATTATTGTCAAAAATTAACTGAATTATGAGAAAAATTATTATTTAAATTAAATTATTCAAATATAAAAGTTTTCTAAATTAACCTCATAAAATTCGTGAACGACTCCTGATCCTCCAAATTCACTTTTGAATTGATAAAGTCCTTCATTAAGGAACTTACCATCCATTTCATTGCTTATTCCAAAGTCGAGCCATTTGAAGCTTTTATTTTTATATTTATTGATACAATAATTTATTACTAAATCTAGAACATTAAGCTCCAATCCTTCTTTATTTTTAGCAATGTATTGTAAGTGGCAAACTTCTTTTGTTAAATATATCAATACTCCTCCAGTGACACTTCCATTAAATAATCCGGTGACTAATTTAATATTTTCTGGAAAAAAGTTTTGTAGTTTCTTTATCTCTTTATAAGAATGAGTTGGTTTTACACCATATTTAATTGAAAGATTATTAATTAGTACTTTCCAGTATTCCTCTAAATAATTAATACTTTCAGAAATTTCAATATTGTTTTTAAGTGCTTTTTTTAAATTTCTTTTTCTTCTATTATTTAATTTAATATTTTTTTCAAGATCAATAGCGCAGCTAAGATCACAGCGAATTTTCTTAGCATTTAAACGAAATAATGAATAAATATCATCCTGATGTGAAATTTTATGGTAAATATTAGGGATTGATTTATAGATAAATCTTTTAAATCCTTTTTTTGCATAATATTCGCAAATTAAATTAAATGCTTCAATTGAGATATTACCTTTCAGGAAGCCATCATGTATTAAACCCCCAAAACTTATTCCGGGATGTGAAATTATTGAATCTTTATTTAGCTTTGTTGAAGCGGCAGGTAGGATAGCTGTATTTTTTTTTTGTTTTATTATCAAAGAAAAGTCTTGAAATTTGTCATTGTGATAGGACAAATATTTTCTTGTATGCATAATTGTTGATATAGGCGATAATTCACAAATTGTTTCCCAGATAGTCTCATAATTATCTGAATAATCTATTAATTCCACTTTAGATTTCTTTTATGCTTGCCATAGCAAAACCATTAATTCCAAAATTATTTCCATTATAAAAAAGCCTTAATTTTTCTTTGATAATTAAAGGTGCAGTGTACATTATTGCTTTGCTGTCAAATCCTTTGTCTGAAACATCTAAATTTAACTTTTCATCCAATCTTTTCCAAGATATGCCATTATCTGATTCTGCATAACCTAATCTATATTCTTTTAAAGATTTCTTTCTTATTGAATAAAACATTTGATATAAGCCATTCTTATTTTTATAAATTGTTGGTCGCCCAAAACCATGTTCATCCTCTTTTTCTATTGAGATATGTGTTTCCCCTTTTTTAGGCCAAATTATGCCATCTTTTGATTCGATGTACTTTATTTCATATAAGGGCATTTCTTTATCTTCAATGTTAATCCAAGAGTTTCCTGCAACGTACCACATCTTAAAGATATTTTTTTCATAAAGACAATAAGGCCCACCTCGGAAATATAATTCTTCATTACTTCTCTCTAAAATGGGCGTATTTGAAGACCTTTTAAAAGTATTTCCACCGTCTGAACTTATTGCTAGGCCTGTCAAAAGCCTATATCTTATTTTTGTTCCTAATTCAAAGCCAACATAATACATATAGATCATATCCTTATTTATTCTTACTACAGAGCAACATAAAACACCATTTTCATCAAATGTACCCTTTTTGCCAATATCTAAAACCGGTTTTTGACTTATTCTTATTATTTTTAAAGGTAAATCATCACAGAAATCGACAAATCCAACTCTGCCTATACCACTTGAATCACAAAAAGTTGAGTAAACCCTGATTTCGTTCTTATTAATTCTTATAGGCGTAGGAACCATTGCATGAGAAAAAGCCCATTTATCAATAACTCTAGGTTTATAAATTAGACCGTTTTTATCCCACTGCATAACAAATATTATTTTTTTATTTTTTAAATTCTAAAAAATTTATGAGTATCAACTTTAGATTTAATTGTATCAGGTGTTTTGAAAAGAGAATTATCTTTAGTATTTTTTGAAATAAGACTTCCAGGTCCAATCCAGTTATCTTTACCAATCTCAACATTATTTGAAATAGTAGAGTTTACTCCAATAAATGAACTCGAACCAATTTTACAATGTCCTGAAATAACTACATGTGAAGAGATGAAATTATCATGCATGATTATTGAATGGTGTCCAATATGATTACCACTCCATAAAATTACATTATCTTTAATTTCAACAAATGGTTGAATAGTATTATCTTCGAAAATAAAACAATGCTCACCAATTATTGCGTCTTTGGAAAGATAAGCATATTTGCTAATAAAAGAAGCTGGTCTATATCCTTTCTGAATTGATTCATCTAATATTCTTTTTCTTTCGCGGTTTAATTTAGTATATGTAATTGCTACGAATATAAAATGGCTTGATGGGTCACAAAACTCCTCAATTTCTTCAAAAGCATATACAGGTAGAGAATATTTTTCTCGTATTCCAAGGAATTTTTTTTCTACACAAAAACTTACAACTTCATATTCAGATAGTTCTTGAAAATACTTAAATGCTATTTCTGCAAATGATGATAATCCTACAATAATTAACTTTTTCTTCATTACTTTTTTAAGGCTTTTGTATTAAAACATCCTCCCTTCTATTTGCAAGTGGAAGATTATTATCTTGAGGTAATATCCAAGCATTAAAACCTTGGGCACGAGATCTTAAAATTAAACTTACAATAACGGAATCGTCAATATTATTTGGTTCAATATTATTAAATACTATTTCTGGGACCTCATTTTTTTGTGTAAATTCTTGATGAAACTTTATACCTGTTTTTGAAGAGAAGAATCTTTTTCTCATTGTATTGTTGGGTATATCACCAATAAGTAATTGTCCATTATCTGATAGTAATCCCAGACATTTATCAATAAAATCCCAGATATTACCCTCAACAAAAATATATTGAATTACACTATACACAATAATTACATCAATATTTTTTTCCCATTTTTGATAGTCTTTAAAACTATTTGGGAAGCTTCCTGGGAATTTTAAAATATTATTAGAAGAAGGAATATGATTAAGCATTTCTTTGCTATCACAAATTAAATACTTATCTTCTTGTTTAAGATTTTTTATTATCTCAAACGTTAAAGGACTACAGCCAGGACCAATATCTAAAATATTTTTTTTCTTATTTGAAAGATTTGATAACTTGGTTTTAATATCTCGATAAATAACCTTTTCTTTACCTTTTCTGTAACTATCTGGAAATCCTACTTTTTCATTTTCAGATAATCTAGAATCCAAGGCTCTCTCTCTAAATTTCTCAAAAGTTAAATTATGAAAGGGATTCTTTTCCAAAGTTTTAATTTTTCCTAATAAATATTTGTTTCAATAAAATTAATCATAATATTATGCAATTATTTCTTCAAGTATCCCATCTTTAATTTCAAAAATTCGATCAAAATTTTTTAATGCACTCATATTGTGAGCAATAGATATAATGGTTAATTTGTCGGATTTGTTATTGATTGAACTTATTATTTCTGCTTCGGTTTTTTTATCAACTGCACTTGTTGCTTCATCAAGAAATAATACCTGAGGATTTCTATATAAACTTCTTGCAATTCCAATTCTTTGCATTTGCCCCCCACTAAGTTTTGAACCTCTTTCACCAACAACTTCAGAGTATTTATTGTTTAATTTGTTTACAAATGAATCAACTTTTGCTTTTTTAGAACATAGTTTTATCTTTTTCATATCTATATTCTTTGGTTCAATACCTAAAGCAATATTTTCTTTTAAACTGATATCCAAAAGGTAAACATTTTGTGGCACGTGAGAAAGAGATTTCCTCCAATTAATAATTTTTCTATTTCTATAAATATCAATATTATCTATAATTAGCTTCCCAGAAGTAGGCTCTAATAAACCCATTAAGATATCAAGAAGAGTACTTTTCCCACTGCCAGTTTGTCCAATAATTCCAATCTTTTCTCCAAGATTAATTCTGAGATTAATATTTTTTAAAACTAATTTAGAAGTATTTTCATAACTAAAATTAACTTTTTCTAAAGATAAAAAAGATTTGAGCTTAATAGGAATAATATTTTCTTTGTTATTGTTCATCTCTTTAATGTCTAACATTTTCAGTACGTTAGTCATGGCTTTTGTATTTGCTTTTATTGTGGCCCAATTTGTATAAATCATTTGCATTGCTGGAAGCAATCTTTGAGTTCCTAGAGCTAAAGTTCCTACAATTGGTAAAATTAATTTTGTTGTTCCTGTGGCAAAAAAGATTGATATTGATATTGATAAAAGAACTATAATACCGATACCTTCTAAGGTAAATCTAGGGAAAGCTCCAAGAAATTGATTTTCAGCATTCATTTTTCTTAGACTTATGTCTGAGATCTTATATTGTTTTAGAAAAATATTTTTTGATTGGTTTATTAATAAATCTCGAATTGAGCCAAGACTTTCTTGTAGGGTTTTTGTTATGGCTTCGTTTTTTTTAGTAATTTCGTAGCTATTTTTTAATAATTTAGATTTTGAATAGAAGGCAATATTTATATAAACAATCGCAAATATTGTGAAAGCTATTATTGCATTTGCTTTATTAATTAAAAAAAGTCCAATTACTAAAAAAATACAAATGATTAATGAAGTTATCAATTGAAGCATAAATTCAATCATCAAAACAGTTGTATTTATATGTAAAATCGTATCTGTAATAATTTTACTGCTGCTGTTATTAAGATAAAATTGATAATTCTGGGACAATAGTTTATGAAAACATTTATAAGATATGAAAGATCCAACATTCGCTGCAGTGAACAAATTTAATCTTAAATTGACTAGCCTTATAATCGAAGTGAAAATTATTAATAATATAAAAATGAATGAAATTGGTAGAAATAATTGATCAGGTTGGTTTAAACCATAATTTAAAGATATCTTTTCTATTAGATCGACTTCCCATAACAATTTTGGATCAGATAGTAATGTAAAAAATGGGATAGTGGAGACAAGGGATAGTGACTCACTCAATCCGCTTATTAGCATAACTATTAGTAAAAAAAATAATCGTAATTTAAGTTTTTTAGATAAATGATTATATATTCTGCCAAGTATAAGAATATTTGAAGATACTTGTTTTGAGAAATTAATCAATTCTTATTTAAATTTAAAGCTATATTTATCATTATATTTAAATAACAAATTTGACAAGTTTATTAAATCTTATTAAGTGATCTAAAATTTTATTTACTTTATTTAACTCAATGAGTTTGATCTACTTTTTATCTATTTCTTGAAGATATTTTATTGTCGATTTAATTCCTTCTTTTATAGATATTTTTGGAGACCAACCTAGTTGCTTTGCTCTTTCAATATTTAATTGAACAAACGGTGAATCACCTATCCAACCTCTTTCACCACCAGAAAATTTATATTCAACATTTTCAAGCCTCATTTCTTTACAAACAATGTCTGCTAGAGTCTTTACATTCATTATATCTTCATTTCCCAAATTAAAAATATCAAACTCTTTCTTTTCTGATAGATAAATTATTCCTTCTATGCCATCTCTAACATCAAGATAAGATTTTTTTTGTTCACCATTTCCAAGTATTTCAAGTGTTTTTGAATTATTAATTAGCTTTTTGTAAAAATCAAATATGACTCCATGAGAATATCCCTTGCCTATCCAAGAAACGAATCGAAAAATTTTAATTTCAAAATCTCCATATTCTGAATAAGCTTGAAATAAAGCTTCTCCGAATAATTTGCTCGCGCCATAAATAGATGTTTGTATAAGCTCACTATTTTCTGGAGTAGGAAAAATACTTGGCTCTCCGTAAACTGTAGCACTACTTGAAAAAACCACTTTTTGTGCACTTATTGCACGAGCATAATCAGCAACTTGTTTTGTAACAAAAACATTTTGTTCAAAATCAATATTTCTATTTTCGATACCACCTCTTACATCAGCATTAGCTGCAAGATGAAAAATTGTATGGATATTATTAAATTTTGGCCATTTCTCAAAAGAGTTTTTTAAATCAATATTTACCACCTTTAGTAAATTTCCTTCTAAAGGTAAATTAGACAATTCACCTGTCGAAAAATTATCAAATACGATAACTTTATTATTCTGAGCTATTAATCTTTTTACAAGATTAGAACCTATGAAACCTGCCCCACCTGTTACTATATGAACTTTCAATTTAAGAAATTGGTTATTTTGTATTTGTTTTTTGGATAAAATAATAATCCTCTAATTATACCTTGAATCCAAGATAACTGGCATATAGATGCAACTATTATATTAATTAAACTGCCTTTTCTATTTCTTATTTTTAATTCACCTATAGTGTTATAGATAATTAGCATTGAGGGCAATGTTACGAGGCCTACTTTTAAATTAAATATTAAAAATAGAATTGCTGTAAGAGAAATCATAAATAAGGCAATTATTTTTCTTCTTGAATGTAATTTCCCAGTTAATAATATCTGATTTATTCTTGATACTCCGTATGTAGAAAACAATAAAAATAAGCCTTTAAGTTTTGTTCGACCTTGGTACAAAGGTTTAATTGAAGATGAAATATATGGTTTAAATCCGGCATCTCTAAAATCCTTACACAACTGAGAATCTTCAGAAATGATTTTAATTTTATTACGATAGAGAATTTTCTTTAATAGCTTTGTATCATAAGCACCAAGATAAACGCTATATGAATATCCTGAATAATTTATATCTCTAAATGAAGGATAACCAAATACGTGAGGTGAGTTTAATATATCGCAGCAAATTTTAGATTGAATATTTGATTCTTTGGTAATGCAAACGGCAGCTCCTCCGACTATTTTATAACCTTTTTTTAACTCCTCCATACAATATTTAGAATAATCATCAGGTAAAATAGTTCTTGAATCATATCGAATGGCGTACTTACAACTTACTAAATTTATTGCTTTGTTTAAAGCATCAACTCTTGGTAAATTTTCTCCTATATAAATCGCTTCTATATCAAATTTATTAGAGAAATTTTTAAACCAAATTTTAAATTTATTTGATTGACCTGAGTCAATTAATATTACTTGATTTGGTTTAATAATTTGTGAATAGAGTGATTTAATAGACTCTTTCATAAATTCATAATCTTTATAACATGTTCCAAAAAAAGAATATTCCATTAATTTAACTAATTTTTATTTTTAAAAGATTTTGAAATTAAGTAAGGAGGCATAAATAATATCCCAAAAATAAAGAGAGGTTTTAAAAACTTTTTTTTGCAAAAAGTATATTTAATTGCTTTATGAAAGAAATTTAATAAATTAATTAATGATTTTTCCTCATGAATTTCTTGTATTGCATAATAAAAACAAAATTGATCTTTATCTATAAATGATAATTCATACAGATGGTCTACGATATTTTTTCTATCTTGAATAAAATTTTCTGATTTTGAAATATTTTTGGAATGTTTTCTGTATAAAGTCGTGAATTTAGGAATAATCAATAGTTTCATATCATCAATTGCCATTTGATAGGCTAATACTAGGAAATCTGTAGATGTTGTAAATTCAGGATTTATTTTTAAATATAATTCAATAGCTCTTTTTGGTACATTTAAACTTACTGGAGAGAAAAATATCCCGTAAAGAAATAGCAAATCCAGATCTATAAAAACTTCATTAAATCTTGAAATAAAAATAACAAAAGAGTTAATTAATTTAGTTTTTAAATTGATCCTTTCATTACTTAAAAGCAATGAAGCCGTGGAAATGGGAATATCTTTAGCTTGATTTAGATGCTTTAAGCTTAAATCTAAGTGATTATTTAGCATTATGTCATCACAAGAAAAAAGAGATATAAAATCAGAGTTAATCTCTTTTAAGTGTTTTGAAACATTTTTTATTTGACCCAAGTTACTTGTGTTCAAAGATGCTTCAAATCTGTTATCTAACTTTGAGTAAATGCTAAGTTTTTTATAAGAATCATCACTTGAATTATCATCGAAAGTTATCACTCTAAAATCCTTAAATTTCTGTTTTGAAATACTTAAAATACATTCCTCTATAAATTCTGAATGATTAAAGCAAGGTGCAATTATGTTTATAATCTTTTTCTCAGGCATGATCATTATATATATTGAAACTTAACATTTGCTCTTTTTGAAGCCTCCTCATCTACAGATGAATCTCCAATAAAAAGGGAATCTTGGAGACTAATATTTTTTTTAAAAGCTTGTTCTAATATCATTCCTGGATTAGGCTTCCTGCAGAAACAAAAAAATTTTAAATTTGTTAATTCATTATTATATCCGCCATGCGGATGGTGTGGACAAAAAATAAATTCGTCAATAAACAAGTTCATCTCCAGACAATCCTTGAAGATTTTAGTATGGATTTTATCAAGTTCAGAAATAGACAAAAGATTCATTGATATTTGAGGTTGATTGGTTATTACAATTACTGAGTTATATTTTTTAGCAATATTTGCAATTTTTTCAACATTCTTTTGTATGATTTTAACTTCTTTATGAGTAAGGATATATTTATCTTTATCACATTTGATCAATGTGTTGTCCCTATCTAGGAAAAGAACTTTTTGCTTTTTAGAAAAGTTTTTGTTCTCAACATATCCATTTTTAATTTCTTTTTCTGTATTTTTGAATCTATCAATCGTGCCTATATCTCTAATATATTCAGAAGTGTTATATGTAAATACTCTTATATTTTTGTTAACTGATTCTTTTACTAAGTGCGAAAATAACGATGAGAATTTTATATCACTAGGTGGAGAGATCTGCTTTAATAATTTTGGAGAAATTGCAGCAATTCCCGCATTACCTAAATATCCTGATAATGGATTTCTTTCTTGATTTTTAAAAAATAATGATTTAACCAATGTCCCATTCGGCGCAGAGAGAATGTCTGAATCTTCAGGATGAGTTGAGGGGTGACTAACTAAAGTTAAATCTGAACTTAAATCTTTATGGAAATTAAAAAATTTTTCTATCTCAAATGAAAATATTAAATCACCATTAATAAATAAAAAGTCACTTCTAAGGCTATCTTGTAGATACCATAAAGCTCCACATTCACCAAGGGCATAATTCTCTTTGAAGACTTTTATGTTAGAAGCATAATTTTCTTTAATATTTTTAATTTCATTTTTGAATTGAGAATATTCATAACAAGTTGTGAGAATAATTTCATTTATTTTGTAATTATTTAGTTGCTCTATTGCTCTACTTAAAGTAGATTTTCCTGCAATAGGGAAAAGAGGTTTGGGGATTTTTTTTGTTAAATCCTGAAGTCTTGTCCCTTTCCCTCCTATTGCAATAACCGCTGTTTTAAACATATTAGAATAATATTGATTTAACCCCATCTTCATCAATTGATGGAATAATCCAGTTATTAATATTATTTTCTTTAAAGAATAATGTGGTTTCTGTGAAATCTAATTTTGAACTAAAAAGAAAATAACCTCCAGCACCAGCTCCTAAAAGTCTTATCCAATGATGAGGACAAAAACTTATTAAATCTAATTTATCTTTAAGTTTTTCGTTCATAACACTTACCATCTTTTGTTTAATAAGCCAAGATTCTTGAATAGCTTCATTTAGTTGGTTAAATAAATAATCTACATTTTGGCTTTCATTATGAATGAAATCTGAAGCTATTTTTCTAATGCTTAAAATATAATTTAAGGAGTTAGGATCATTTTTTATATTTCCCAATACATTATCAGCCTTTCTAACTATACCTGAAGGAATTAAATATAAAGTATTAATTGATCTTTGAATTGCACTTTTTTGGTTTTGATTAAGTAAGATTCCTGAAACGGATGAATTCTTTTTATATTTAAAAGATGAAATTCCTCCATTTGAAGAAGTATATTGATCTTGTCTACCAATAGGTTTTTTTAGTTTATCTATTTCAATTAAACAGGCTAGTTCTGCTAAATTTTTTGAATTAAATTTTTCTGGATAAATTGATTTTAAGCAGGATAATAGTGCAACAACAAAAGATGACGATCCTCCTAATCCTGATCCTCCGCTAGCGTAACCAAACGATGACAATTCAAGAAAATCTTTTGGATTTATCATCTTTAAGACCTCTCTTATAAGAGGATGAGCTATCTCTTCGAAATCCTTATATGTTTCTTTTGCTGAATAATTTAATATTCCAAAATTTGCTTCTTTAGCTAATTTATTAATTACTACATGACTGTAGATACTGGTCGAGAAACCTAACGAAAGGCCATATTCTTCTCTTTGAACAAACCAATCTAAATCTGAGCCGCCACCTAATAAAGAAATTCTATATGGACATCTAGCTACCGCAATCATGCTATTTCATTGCCTCCTACTCTTTTATTATAACGATTAGAGTTATTTGAATCCCCAATTTTAATCTCACCATCTGACTTTAAATCGTTGCAGAGTGATTGTTTTAAATAATGAAAAATTGCAATTTGACAATCTTCAGCAATCTCCATATCAGACATCTTAATGTGAATTGGTATATCAACTAAATCTAATAACTTGCCACCTGTAAAAGCAGTAATACAAGCTTGCTTAATTCCTATTAAGTTTGCTTTCATGGCAGCCTTTATAAGATTTAAGGAGTTTCCACTTCCAGATAAGTATATTAATAGATCATTCTTTTTAATTAAAGAGTCTACCAAAATTGAAAAAACTTGATTCTGGTCAATATCGTTAACTGTAGCTGTGTAAAAACTGACACTATCAGTAGGGCAAATAATGTGTAAACTTTTTTTTAATAAACTAAATGTTTTAGTGTAATCTCCACATATATGAGATGCGTTACCAGCACTTCCTCCATTACCTAAAATGAAGATTCTGGATTCTCCATTTAACCTTGAATATATTTCTTTCTTAAGGATCTCAAGTTGAACTTGATCGATTGAAGCAAGAGCCTTTGAAAGATTATTTGAATAGATTTGAAATGAGGTATCTTTCAAATTAATGATTATAATAATAAAACATTACTATAATTTACCTGATTTAAAGCCGAAGTAAATTTTTTTTATTCTCTTTATCATAAGTTTGAATTATATTTTTAAGCCCTTTTTCTAAGGGAATAGTGGGCAGCCAACCTAATTCTTTAAATCTTGAAGAATCCAGTAACTTTCTTTTTGTCCCATCAGGTTTTGACAGGTCCCAATTTATTTTTCCACGAAAATTAACAAGTCTACATATCATATTAGCAAGATTTTCTATACTAATCTCTGAGTCTGAGCCTACATTTAATAATAAAAGGGATTTACCATTTTCATCTTTTGGAGAATTGTAATCATCTGGATTCCAAGTCTCTAATGCGAAAACACATGCTTTGCCTAAATCATCTGCGTGCAAAAATTCTCTTAAAGGTTTCCCAGTTCCCCAACAATTAACTGAAGATGAATTTTGTTTTTTACCCTCATAAAATTTCCTAATAAGAGCTGGTATAACATGACTACTTTGAAGGCTATAGTTGTCTCCATATCCATAAAGATTTGTAGGCATTAAAGATATTGCATCTAAGTTATATTGATTTCTTGCTGCTTCGCACATTTTAATACCTGCAATTTTTGCTATCGCATAATATTCATTTGTGGGCTCTAGAGAGCTGGTTAGTAGATATTCTTCTTTAATAGGTTGGGGGGAATTCTTAGGGTAGATACAACTACTGCCTAAAAACAGTAATCTTTTAACATTAAATGACTTAGAAATTTCTATAAGATTGGTTTCAATTTTAAGATTTTCATATATAAATTCATAAGGTTGATTTGAGTTGACGAGTATCCCGCCAACCCTAGCAGCGGCAATTACGACTACTGTAGGTTTATTTTTGGCAAACCACTTCTCTAAAGCTTCTTGA
>CACBBE010000007.1 GCA_902537395.1 uncultured Synechococcaceae cyanobacterium | reverse complement strand
ACAAAGAATAGGTCCCGAATATGCAGGAGCGCTTGGTGTCCTCCAACCAATTGCAGATGGCCTTAAGTTACTTGTCAAAGAGGATATTATTCCTGCTAAAGCGGATGGAATTCTTTTCACTGCAGGACCTGTTTTAGTTCTTGTCCCAGTGATTCTATCCTGGTTAATTGTCCCTTTTGGACAAAACCTTTTAATAAGCAACGTTGGTATTGGAATTTTCCTATGGATTGCTTTAAGCAGTATCCAGCCAATTGGACTTCTTATGAGCGGATATGCATCAAATAATAAGTATTCTTTACTAGGAGGTTTAAGAGCGGCAGCTCAATCAATAAGTTATGAAATCCCTCTTGCTTTATCTGTACTAGCTATCGTACTAATGACAAATTCTCTGAGTACTATTGACATTGTAAATCAACAAAGTGGTGCTGGAATCCTAAGTTGGAATATTTGGAGACAACCAGTTGGTTTTATAGTCTTTTGGATCTGTGCCCTTGCAGAATGTGAGAGACTTCCATTTGACTTACCAGAAGCTGAAGAAGAATTAGTTGCAGGATATCAAACTGAATATGCAGGAATGAAATTCGCATTGTTCTATCTTGGTAGTTACATAAATTTAATTCTTTCAGCTTTATTGGTATCAATACTTTATTTAGGAGGATGGGGTTTTCCTATTCCAGTTGAATTAATAGCTAAGTTTCTTAATTTGCCAATTAATTCACCTTTCATACAAGTTTTCACTGCATCAATAGGAATTGTAATGACTGTATTGAAAGCATATCTTTTAGTTTTCATTGCAATATTATTGCGTTGGACAACTCCTAGAGTAAGAATTGATCAACTCTTAGATCTAGGATGGAAGTTTCTTCTTCCAATTTCTCTTGCTAATCTTTTGATAACTGCAGGATTAAAACTTGCTTTTCCGCAATTCTTTGGTGGTTAAACTTAAGTAAAAATACTTAAATTAAAAATTAATCCACTAAAATAAAATAACTAAGTAAATTCTTCAAAATGAAAAATTTCCTTCAACAAATAAATAGCTATATCAAAGAAGCATTTAATGCTGGCAAATATTTATATAATGGCTTATCAGTTACTTTTGATCATCTTCGAAGAAGACCTGTTACTGTCCAATATCCATATGAAAAATTAATACCTTCTGAAAGATACAGGGGAAGGATACATTATGAATTTGATAAATGTATTGCTTGTGAAGTTTGTGTGAGAGTTTGTCCCATAAATTTACCAGTCGTTGATTGGGTAATGAATAAAGAAACCAAAAAAAAGGAACTAAGAAATTATTCTATAGATTTTGGAGTTTGTATATTTTGTGGAAATTGTGTTGAATATTGTCCAACTAATTGCCTTTCTATGACGGAAGAATATGAATTAGCTACTTTTGACAGACACAATCTAAATTTTGATAATGTCGCACTTGGTAGATTACCTACAAACGTTACAACAGATCCTTCAGTTAAACCTTTAAGAGAACTTGCCTATCTTCCTAAAGGTGTCATGGACCCTCATGAAATCCCAGCTTCAGATAACAGAGTTGGTAAATTACCAGAAGAAGTCTATGATTGGATGAGGCCGGAATCCAAAGAAAATAAAGATAAAGTTTCTAATCCAAACAATTAAGTTCTATTGATTTATGTCCATTGCAATAACAACTCAAATTATTTGTTTTACAGTTTTATCTTTGGTTATCATTATCGGAGCACTTGGTGTCGTATTACTAGAAAGTATTGTTTATTCAGCCTTTCTTCTAGGAGGAGTTTTCATGAGTGTGGCAGGATTATATCTTCTTTTAAATGCAAGTTTTGTTGCTGCAGCACAAGTTTTAGTTTATGTGGGCGCAGTTAATGTATTAATAATCTTTGCAATAATGCTAGTCAATAAAAAAGAAGATTTAAAGCCCATCAATGATATTAAATCAAGAAGAATCATATCAACATCAATATGTTTAACCCTGCTAAGCCTTTTAATAAGAGTTGATTTGACTAATGTATGGAGCCTATCAAGTCCTCAAAACTCTATTGGAGAAGAATCAACTATCAGAATTGGTGAACATCTATTTAGTGATTATTTACTCCCATTTGAAGTAGCATCAGTTTTACTTTTAATGGCAATGATTGGAGCAATAGTTTTAGCTAGAAGAGATGTAATGAGCAAGGATATTTCCACTGGATTACCTGTTGATCAAGAGTTAATTGAAAAATCATCAGAACCATTACTTACAAATAAAAATTAACCTTTCACCTTTTTTATGATGAGTTTAGAGTCAATTCCTATTCAAGCATTTTTAATAGTATCTTCAGCACTATTCTGTATTGGAATTTGGGGATTATTAAATAGCAGAAACGCAGTAAGAGTTCTTATGAGCATTGAGTTAATGCTCAATGCAGTAAATATAAACTTAATGGCGTTTTCTTCTTATGTTGATAATAATTTAATTCAAGGACAAGTTTTTACAATTTTTGTTATTACTGTTGCTGCCGCAGAAGCAGCAGTTGGATTGGCTATCTTATTATCTCTTTATAGGAATAGGGTGACTGTAGATATGGAAAGTTTTAATTTATTAAAATGGTAAAATCGCTAAATGAAACTTTCATTAGTGCTTATTATATATCGTTCAGATAGTTCTAGAGCTCAAGAGGCTTCCAAATTCTGTGAAGAAGTCCTCAAAAATAAAAATATAGAGTCAAAAAGAATTGAAAGTGATTTTTATAAAGATGAAATTGAAAAATATTTTTGTAATCTTGAATTACAACCTAATATTGGCATAGTTCTTGGTGGAGATGGAACTTTCCTAAAATGCGCAAATGCGTTAGCTGATTATGATATTCCTTTGTTGAGTATTAATATTGGTGGTAATCTGGGTTTCCTTACGCAAGAAAAAAATTTTTTATTTGACAAATCTTTTATTGAAATCCTCGAAAACGAAGAATATAAAATTGACTTTCGTAATAGATTAAATTGTAATGTTTGTATTAATGGGACAAGTTCTGAGAAAAAGATTTTAAAAAGCTACGATGCCTTAAATGATTTTTATTTTAAATCTGTTGAAGAAGACATTTCTCCCACCAACCAAATACAAATTGAAATAGATAACGAGAAGGTTAATGAATACAAAGGTGATGGATTAATCATATCTACATCTACTGGTTCAACCGCCTACTCAATGGCCGCAGGAGGGCCAATAGTACACCCTAGTATTGATGCAATGATAATTAACCCTATATGCCCGATGAGTCTGGCTAGCAGACCAATAGTTATACCTAATACAAGTAAGGTAATCATAAAACCTGTAAAAAAAAGTAAAGGGGAAATTAAATTATGGAGAGACGGTTCAAAATGTATGACCATTAAGGAAAATTACCATTGTGAGATCAAAAAAGGTCAATCACCCTGCAAAATAATAAAGTTTAAAAAAAGTACAAGTTACTATAATACCCTAATAAAAAAACTTGATTGGAAAGGTGATTTATCTCAAAAAAATTTCAAAAATTAAATGCCCTTAGAGATAGAAAGAAGATTTCTGATAAAAAATGATAATTGGAAAGAATTCATAAATAAAAAAATTTATATTGAACAAGGATATTTTTCCAAAAGTATAGATGGTTGGATTATTAGGGTAAGGCTTATAGGCAAACACTCTAAAATTTCACTTAAAAAACACATCAAGGGCTTTACCAACTTTGAATTTGAATACTCCATTCCACGAAGAGATGCTGAAATAATAATGTCAAATATTTCAAATATAATTAAAAAAGATAGATTCTTTTTAGAAATTGAAAAAAAATCTTGGATTATAGATTGCTTTAAAGAAAATAATTATCCACTTGAAATTGCAGAAATTGAACTTTCTAATGAAGAGGACGATTTATTTCTTCCATCTTTCATTTCAAAAGAAATTACTGGGCTGACCAATTACTCCAATTTCAGTCTCGCTAACAATCCTTTTTCACAGTGGGAAGAAAACTAATTAATAACTTTCAAAAGTACCTAGTCAAAGTAACCGCTCATCCTTTATATTTTCTTTATATTTAAACAAAGTATTTTTTTTATTTTTCAGATGTATGGTCTTTATGACAAAGAAGGTATATTGAGATTTGTTGATTCAGACAAGGATGCTTGTATTGCATATGCTGAACTCTTCGAATTAGGATCTACTAATTATTGTCTAATGGATTTGGCTAATGATACAAAAAAAGTAAAGGGTAATACTAATCTTGATCAGAGTCAGGGAGTGTACAACAATTAAATCCATCTCTGCAAATCTTACCGTTGTCCATTGCCCAATTCAAAAGTGCTACTCTGTTTTTAGAACCAGTTTTTGTGAACATATTACTAACATGATTATCAACAGTTCTTTTACTAATAGTTAGTTTTACCGCAATTTCTTGATTTGTAAGCCCATCAGCTACGAGATCAATGATTTCCATCTCTCTTGCTGAGAGACCCATCATATCAATGTTGTTTACTTCTTCTTCAACCATTTGCATTTAAACAGTTCCTTTTTTATATTAATTAAGTTTAGCAATCTCAGTACACTTGTTAACCAAGTAGGAAACAAAAGCAATTGAAATCAAAACTTCAGCAAACTTTAGAACATAATTCTAAGGTAATAACGGCAGAGTTAATGCCGCCAAGAGGTGGAAGCCCCATAAGATCTCTTAAGATAGCACAACTTTTGAAAGATAAGGTACATGCTGTTAACATTACCGATGGAAGTAGAGCTGTAATGAGAATGTGCAGCTTGGCAATGTCCAAACTATTACTGGAAAATGGGATAGAACCAGTGATGCAAATTTCTTGCAGAGATCGTAATAAAATTGCTTTACAATCAGACATTCTAGGAGCAAATGCTTTAGGAATTAGAAACATCTTATGCATTACCGGTGATTCAGTAAAAGCTGGGGATCAACAAGATGCCAAAGCCATACATGAGTTTGAATCTGTTAGATTACTTCAGCAAATTCAGGCTTTCAATAAAGGAATTGATCCTACTCTAGGAGAACTTTCCGATAAAAAAACATTTATTTTTGCAGGTGCTGCAGCTGATCCAAATTGTAGAAATAAAAGAAGTCTAGAAAATAGAATAAGAAAGAAAAAAGAGGCTGGAGCTGGATTCATACAAACTCAAATGATTATGGAAAAAGAAAATTTGATAGAGTTTTGTGAAAAAATTAGCAAACCTCTTGAAATTCCGGTAATTGCAGGTGTATTCCTATTAAAGTCCTACAAAAACGCTCTCTTTATAAACAAATACGTTCCAGGTGCAAACATCCCTGAAAATATCTTAAATCGTCTTAAAAATGCTAAAGAGCCATTACAAGAAGGCATTAAAATTGCAACTGAACAGGCTCATGATTTTATGAATATCGCAAATGGTGTTCATCTAATGGCCGTAAAAGCAGAGCATTTAATTCCTGAGATTATTGAAAAAGCTAATCTTAGTCTGGAATATTAATCAAATCAGTCCCTAATAATTCTGCCATAGCTTTCTGCTGAGGCGATGGCTCAGTCAAATCAGATCTTCTTGAATCTGCTATTAACCAATCTAAAGATGCATCTTGCAAATCAAAATGATCTCCATTTTTCCCAACACAATATTTGCCAAACACTAACTTATCCATAAGTCTTACGCCTTTACCAATTTTAGAATAATCAAAGATAATTGAGTTATCTATAGTTGCGCCCTCGCAAATGCAACAACTTGGTCCAATCATGGAAGGGCCAATAATAGTTGCTCCATCCTCGATCCTAGTCATGCCTCCTATATAAACCGGCCCGGTAATATTAACCTTTTCCCAGTTAGCCGCTACATTCAAGCCGGTAAAAACTCCGGGTTTTATTTCCTTACCTGGAATTTGCACTTGTCTTACCTTTCCTTGTAATACATTTCTAATGGCACTCCAATAATCAGGAACTTTTCCAATATCTACCCATTCAAAATCCATTGGTAATGCAAAAAATGGTAAATCCATTTCAACAAGTTTAGGGAAAAGATCAGCTCCAATATCAAATTTCTCTTCTGACGGTATGTAATTAAAAATTTCAGGTTCGAAAAGATAAATTCCTGTATTTATAGAGTCACTTAAAGCTTGATCAACTGTTGGCTTTTCTTGAAAAGCCTTTATTCTCCCATTTTCATCAGAAACTACGACACCGTAACTTGATACTTGATCTTTAGTTACTTTCTTAGTTATTAAGCTCGCAATAGCTCCTTTCTGCTTATGTTTTTTAACAGCTTGAGTTAAATCTAAATCAACTAAGGCATCACCACATAAAACAACAAAAGTTTCATCAAAGAAATTTTGAAAATCTTGAATTTTTTTTAATCCTCCCGCGGATCCCAAAGCATCACCTATTAATTCTCCATCTTCAATTCTTCCCTCAAAACTATAAGCAATTTCTACTCCAAATCTTTGCCCATCCCTAAAATAGTTTTCAATTTCTTCAGCCAGATGAGAAACATTTACCATTATTTCCTTAAAATTATGTTCTCTTAAAAGTTCCAAGAGAAACTCCATAACAGGTTTTTGCAAAATCGGAATCATTGGTTTAGGAATAACGTGCGTAATAGGCTGAACACGTGTGCCTTTACCTGCCGCAAGTATCATTGCCTTCATAAATTCAAAACCATTTTTTTTAAATTATACGCTACGACAATGAAGCTTCTAAGCAGCCGAGGAAGAGGCATTACTTATCTCAAGATTTTCTATAGGCAATTGAGCTAAGCCACCATCTGGTATTATTCTTTTAATTTGAATTGGGCCATATAAAGAATTAATTTGTTTAATTTCAATTTTATTTTCAGATGATAAAAATAACAAAGCCCAAAAAACTCCCAAACGGTCTTTATCTAAATCATTTTTTACTACTGTTTGCCATTTCTTCACTAAATATTCAAAATCTGTCCATTGTAATGCCTTTTCCCATCCTTCAATAAATTTCCCTAATGCTTTAGTGGTTTCTGGAAGTTTCTCGCGATGCGCTAATGACTTTACTTGAGAAATTAAAGCCTTATCAGAATATTTTTTATTTCTTTTTCTCTTCATGAGCAGAAGATCTTGGGTTTCTATAACTTCTGCTATGGACTCCAGCTGACTTACAAGTTCTCCCAATGTTGTTGTACGTTTAAGAATTGGTTGTGCAATTGATCTTCTCCTTAGATATTTTTCAGGATATTTCGGAATATCAAATTCTTTATCAATCCAATCTTGATCATCCAAATCAAATTCATCTTCAAAATCGGAAGTATTTTCTTTGAAAACATCAGCTTCCAAAACTTCAGCCTTAAGATTAACTAGTACGGAAGCCGCAAAAAATGCTTCGCTGGTCTCAGCTAAATCCTTCTGATATGAAATTTGACTATTTGAAGATTGATTAAAAGTATGTGAGTATTCCTCTAAAAAACTATCAATTACACTTATTACATCAATATCCCATGGATCAAGCTCACCTTTACCTGCAGCGTCTTGAAGGAACTTAATTAACAATCTAGGGCCTAATTTTTGCCTATCAATAGGATTGAAATAAGATATTTTGAAATAGATAAAATCTACTCACAAGATATCTTTTAATTTATTTAATGCCAAACAATATTGAGTTAATTTAAAAAAAATTATATTGTTGGAGCTTTTAGGATGTCATTTGTTTTAGTTCCTGCAAAAATATTTGTTTTGACAGCCCCTTTAACTGCAGTTAAATCTCGATCAACCAAATTATTGATAGATGCAATGTAACTTTCAGTGATTAATCTTGGGTATAAACCTATTCCAATAATTGGTAAAAGTAAACAGGCAATAATATAAACTTCCCTTGGCTCTGCATCTATAAGTTTTCGTTCTTCGATTAATTTAGGATTTTCTTTACCAAAGAAAATTTCTCTTAACATTGAAAGTAGATAAATAGGAGTAAGTATTACGCCGATAGCTGCTAAAGAGGCCATCACTACCCTAAACGGTAGTGTATACACTTCATCAGTAACAAATCCTGTAAATACCATCAATTCGGAAACAAATCCACTCATACCAGGTAAAGCCAGTGAAGCCAGAGAGCAAGCAGTCCATAGGGCAAACATGATTCTCATTTTTTGTCCTACACCACTCATTTCATCAAGTTTAAGAGTCTTTGTTCTGTCATAGGTAGCACCAACAAGAAAAAATAAACTTGCACCTATTAATCCATGACTAACCATTTGCAGCATAGCTCCGCTTGTTCCAAGGCTACTAAAACTACCTATTCCAATAAGAACGAAACCCATATGACTTATTGAACTGTATGCAATTTTTCTTTTAAGATTTCTTTGAGCAAAAGAAGTTAATGCAGCATAAATTATATTGACTACCCCAAGAACTATTAATAATGGGGCAAATTGAGCATGAGCAACGGGTAATAATTGTGCATTAAATCTTAAAAGAGCATATCCTCCCATCTTTAATAAAATTCCTGCTAGAAGCATATGAACTGGAGCTGTAGCCTCACCATGAGCATCTGGCAGCCAAGTATGAAGGGGTACTATTGGAAGTTTCACACCAAATGCAATTAAAAGCCCTACATAACATAATATTTGGAATTTTTGACTAAAATCTTGAGCTGCCAAGTGAGAAAACTCAAAGTTAGGAATTTCTGTACCATAGAAACCCATTGCTAACGCTGCAAGAAGAATGAAGATAGAACTGCCAGCTGTATAAATAATGAATTTTGTTGCTGCATATTGTCGATTTTTGCCACCCCATATAGCAAGTAATAAATAAACAGGAATTAACTCAAGTTCCCAAGTTAGAAAGAATAAAAGCATATCTTGTACAGCAAACACAGCGATTTGCCCACCATCCATAACCAATATCAAAAAGAAAAATAACTTTGGTTTGAACTTCACTGGCCATGCAGCAAGGACTGCTAAAGCAGTTATAAAACTAGTCAATAATATTAAAGGCATAGACATGCCATCAGCGCCAACAGACCAAGTAAGTCCTAAATCAGGGAGCCAACTAATATTTTCTTTAAGTTGAACATTTTCGTTGCTAATATCAAAGCCATTTATATATGAACCTACAGTTATTAAAAAAGTAATTAATGCAATAGACAATGCAAACCATCTCACCTCTTTGCCATCCCCTTTATCTGGAAAAAAAGGTATCACTAATGCACTACCAATTGGGAATAAAATTGAAACAGATAACCAAGGAAAATTAGACAATCCAGCTCCCAAAGTTCCCAACATTTGTGTTGCAAAATGTGTATAAAAATAAGTACTCAATTTAATAAGAAATTTATCTTAAATAAAGTCTAGAAATTTTCTGTATTTTTTCACCCCAATGGACAGTGAAGACACACAATTGTAATTAAGAAACTTGAGGAGATTGAAAACCAAATATAGCAACTAGTAAAATTACACCTCCAAAAACAATAAGCGCATAAAATTGGGCCCTACCAGTCTCAAAATATTTTAAACCTTCTCCACTACCTAAAGTTATAAGTCCAGTAAGATTTACAACACCATCAACAACCTTAGAATCAACCTCTAAAACTTCTTTAGCAAGTTTTCTACTACCCTTAACAAAAAGTTTTTCATTAATATCGTCTAGGTACCATTTATTGGATAAAAATTGATTGACGCTAGGAAACTTTTCGGCAAATAAAACAGATAAATTTATTTTTTTCACAAAATATGCCTGATAAGCAATAATGATTCCAACTGATGCAATAAGTACTGACGCGAGTGCTAAAGGCAAAAATTCTTTTAATTCGAAGGCTTTTGCAGCAGTTTCTGCTTCTTCAGGATCCAGTAAATTTGCAATTTTGCTATCCCATGGAAGTCCAATAAAACCGATAATTACAGACGGTACAGCTAGAAATACCAAGGGAAATGTCATTGACCAGGGCGACTCATGAATAGAGCCATGATCTTGGTGCTCTTCTTCATTTTCATCATCCAGGTTTGTTTTGGAGGCTATTAGAAGCTCTTTTTGCAATTCTTTATTCTCCCCTCTGAAATCTCCTTCAAATGTCAAGAAATAAAGCCTAAACATATAAAAAGCAGTCATACCTGCTGTTAGAAGTCCTACAAACCAAAAAGCTGGAAATGATATAAAAGCATTTCCGAGTATCTCGTCTTTACTCCAAAAACCTGCCAATGGGGGAATTCCACTAATTGCTACACAACCTATTAAAAATGTTGTTGCTGTGTATGGCATTTTTTTTCGTAAACCGCCCATCAATCTCATATCTTGAGCTAATACAGGCTGATGGCCAACTACTTCCTCCATAGCATGTATTACTGAACCAGATCCCAAAAATAGCATCGCTTTAAAGCAAGCATGAGTCACTAAATGAAAAATTCCTGCTACTGGTGCTCCACAACCCATTGCGAGCATCATATAACCAAGTTGAGAAACTGTGCTGTACGCTAAACCTTTTTTTAAATCCATTTGGGTCAAAGCTATAGAGGCACCTAAAAAACAAGTAATGGTGCCAACCAAAGCGATAATGAACTGGATAGAAGGAAATATTGAATACAAAGGTTGAAGTCTTGCTACGAGAAAAATTCCTGCTGCAACCATAGTTGCAGCATGGATAAGTGCAGATATAGGTGTCGGGCCTTCCATCGCATCAGGCAACCATACATGAAGAGGAAATTGAGCAGATTTTGCCATTGGTCCTAAAAAAACTAAAAAACAAAGTAGTAAAGCAGCCCAAATGGGTATCGAATTGTCAGCAATTGATTGAGAAATTCCAGTAGCTATTTCATTAAAATCGAAACTATTTGTTGCCCAAAATAGCCCCAGAATTCCTAGTAATAATCCAAAATCTCCTACTCTATTAACAACAAATGCTTTTTGTGCAGCATGTGCAGCTCCATCTCTGTCATACCAAAAACCAACCAATAAATAAGAACACATCCCAACTAATTCCCAAAAAACATAAATTTCTAATAAATTCGGACTAACTATTAATCCCATCATTGAACTACTAAATAATGCTAAATATGTAAAAAATCTGACATAACCTTTGTCATGCGCCATATAACCATGAGAGTAAATCATTACCAGCAAAGTTATTGTAGTTACTAGCGCAAGCATTACACTCCCCAAAGGATCAAGGACAAATCCCATTGGAATTGTGAAATCCCCAGCATTGGCCCATACAAATAACTTTTCTACTGATTGATAACCATTAACTTGTTCAATTAAAGCTTTATAACTTATTACCGCAGAAATCCCAACAAAAGAAATTAGACCTACAGAAACAATTTCTCTTGAATTATTAATTTTCTTGTTGATGCTTATTAGTCCTAAACCAGAAAGCACTGCTCCAATTAGTGGGAAAACAGGAATTAACCAGGCAATTTCTGAAGCTAGTGGCATGTTTTAAAGAGCTTTTATATTGATTTTAAACTGTCAATTGAAAAATTCAGACAAAAATGATGAATTAAATGTTTGAACAGCAATATTTATATATTGATGAGACCACCAAAGTACGCCTATCGCGATTAATATACCAAATTGAGATAACCTAAAAAATTCTTTAATCCTAAATTCTTGCCTCCCCTCAAGTATTGCCAAGAAGGGTATTATGGAAGTACTTTTTTTAAAATTCTCAAATTCTTCTCCAAATCTATTTGCTAATCTTTTATCGCCATGCCAGATTGCAAAAAGATGATGCAAAATTAAGCCAATAGAAGTTATTAATGTGAATGATGTACCAATCCATAAAGTATGAGCAAAACACCAAATTATCTGACCAAATGCTTGTGGATGTCTTGTGATTCGCATTATCCCAGTTCCATAGATTCGTACTTTAGGTTTTAAAACCGAAGGAATTTCTAGCAAATTGTAAGTAGCGGGATATAAAAATAAAAAACTAATTGCAGTTAAGAACCAAACGCCCATAAAAACAATATTATTGCCCTGTAAATTCCATAATCGGATTCCGTCATATCTATGAGCCAAAAAATAACTAATCAAGATAATTGCAGATGGCAAACTTAAAGAAACAAAACATAACCGCCATAATCTCGGACCCATAATAGATTCTGCTTTGATTCTTAAAGCAGCTCCACCACTATGAATTACCGCAAAAATAAAAATTAAAAGTAAAATAATTAGCGAAGTTTTATGAGTCTCCATATATTTAAATTGTCCAAATAATTTTTGTTCTTAACAAGAATGCTCCTAAGCATTAGAATTATAAGAAATTGTAGGCATAATAGATGCCAGAATTACCATTTACACTCGACCAATTAAGAATACTAAAAGCTATAGCAGCTCAAGGAAGTTTTAAAAAAGCTGCAGATCTTCTATATGTAACCCAACCTGCCGTAAGCTTACAAATACAAAATTTAGAAAAACAACTCGAAATCACAATTTTCGACAGAGGTGGTAGGAAGGCTCTATTGACTGAAGCAGGGAGACTATTACTTGAATATTGTGAACGAATTTTGAATCAATGCGATGAAGCTTGCAAAGCTATTGAAGATTTAAATAGCTTAAAAGGTGGAACTCTTGTCATTGGAGCAAGCCAAACAACTGGCACCTATTTAATGCCGAGGATGATAGGACTATTCAGACAAAAATATCCTGATGTATCCGTTCAACTTCAAGTTCATAGTACTAGAAGAACTGGTTGGAGTGTAGCAAATGGACAAATTGACTTAGCCATTATTGGCGGACAATTACCTGGGGATTTGGAAAATTTACTACAAGTAATTCCATATGCCACTGATGAATTGGCATTAGTCATACCCCCTAAACATCCACTTTCGACCAAAAAAGAGCTTCTAAAAGAAGACTTATACAAATTAAATTTTGTGACATTAGATTCACAATCTACAACAAGAAAAGTTGTTGACAAACTTCTCCAAAATTCTGGGCTTGATATTCAAAGATTAAAAATTGAGATGGAGCTCAACTCTCTTGAAGCAATCAAGAATGCAGTTCAATCAGGTTTAGGAGCTTCCTTTTTGCCTGTTGTTTCTATTGAAAGAGAATTATCGGCTGGATCAATCCACAAAGCATTCGTTGCTGATTTAGAAGTTAAAAGAGAACTTAAATTAATTACAAATCCGTCAAGATATACATCAAGAGCATCGGAAGTATTTAAGAAAAATATCCTTCCACAATTTGCTAGTTTAGAAAGCCCTTTGAGGAATATATAATTTTGATCAAAACTGAATTGCTTCTTTGTTAATACCTACTCCACCGTCTTCGGCTTGTCCATCACCTTTTATTATAAATTTATTTTCATTTACATCAGTCTGATAAACGCACTTAACTATTGGCTTATCTCTTATAGAACCAATATAAGCAAAAGTATTCATCCTTTGCTTACATTCTCTTACATCTTCATTACTAATTGCCCCCTGTTTTTGTAAAACTGTCCAATTCTCTCTTCTAATAACACACCCTGGCTGAAGAGCTGGTTGCGTTACAAAACTTGTAGATGGATTCAGAGTCGTATACATTTCAACATCAATTACAAAAGCACTAGCTCCCCATTGTCTACAAAATTCAGGGTCTGGAACAGCCATATCTAATTGTTGTTGACTTGCTATATTTCCCTGCCCGCCATCTGTTGTACTGGTAATAGCGCTCCCAATACCAACTCCTAAAATTAGAACTCCAGCAAGTACGGCAATGGTTCCTGTACTAAAGTTGATCTTTTGTTCAGAAGAAGCAGGCAATCTATTATTTCTTTGACCATATGAATCAATGTCCCTTTGATTTGGAGGATAATAACTTCTATTTGAGCCTCTCCTTGGCCTTCTATTTGAGGATGATCTATTCATAGCACTTCATTTGTCTTTGGTAAACCCATTGAATAATTCATTACTCTACAATCAGGGTTATAACTTAGCTGACCATTTTGAAGCAAAAATTTTATTAAACCTTCGATTTCTGAACCTATTTTTCGAAGTTCATAATCATCTAAATTCTTTCCTGCTCTTTCTTTTATTAATTCATTGAACTTTTCATTTATCTTGTTTAGAGAATTTTCGTTCCAAATAAATTCGTTATCGGGATCTAAATCCAAAGTTAGTTTATTGGGATGAAACTTTAATTCCTCATCTACCACTTCGGCAGTAAAAATTCTTACATGTCTAGTAGTCGATTTTAAAAGCATTTTTTCCATAATTTTGAGAAATAATCAACGAAAAAAACTATTATGTTCTAACTTTAATGTAGCTTATTAGTAAGTGTTAATTTATTTCTTGATTTAATAATGCGTGTTGTAATTGCTGGTGCAGGTTTAGCAGGTTTATCCTGTGCTAAATATCTAGTCGATAATGGACACATTCCGATTGTACTCGAAGCTAGAGATGTTTTGGGTGGCAAAGTTGCCGCATGGAAAGACGAAGATGGAGATTGGTATGAAACTGGGTTGCATATATTTTTTGGAGCCTACCCCAATATGTTGCAACTATTTAAGGAATTAGATATTGAAGATAGACTCCAATGGAAAAGTCATTCAATGATTTTTAATCAGCCATCAGAGCCTGGGACCTACAGTAGATTCGATTTTCCCGATATACCCGCTCCCGTTAATGGAGTTTCAGCAATACTAAGCAATAATGATATGCTTTCATGGAATGAAAAGATTTTATTTGGATTAGGTTTAGTGCCTGCAATGTTGAGGGGCCAAAAGTACTTAGATAAATGTGATACAAAATCATGGACAGATTGGCTAAAAGAGCACAATATACCGGAAAGAGTTAATGATGAGGTTTTTATAGCAATGAGTAAGGCTCTTAATTTCATTGGGCCAGATGAAATATCTTCTACAGTTTTATTAACAGCATTAAACAGATTTTTACAAGAAAAAAATGGTTCTAAAATGGCATTCCTTGACGGAGCCCCTCCAGAAAGACTTTGTCAACCAATGGTTGATTATATAACTGCCCGTGGTGGAGAAGTTCACATGAATAGTCCATTAAGGCAAATCAACCTTAATGAAGACAGCACTGTTAAAAGTTTTACTATTGCCTCCTTGGATAAAAACGAAAAGAAAGAGCTAACGGCTGATGCTTATGTAAGTGCAATGCCTGTTGATCTCTTTAAATTAATGATCCCTAAACAATGGAAAGGGTTAGATGCTTTTTCTAAATTAGATGGTTTAAATGGCGTTCCAGTCATTAATATCCATTTATGGTTTGACAAAAAATTAACCGATATCGACCATCTACTATTTAGCAGATCACCACTTCTCAGTGTTTACGCAGATATGAGTATTGCATGTAAAGAATATGAAGATCCAAATAGATCAATGCTTGAATTAGTTTTCGCACCAGCAAAAGATTGGATTAATAGAAGCGATCAAGACATCGTTGATGCAACAATGGAAGAGCTGAAGAAATTATTTCCAACACATTTCATGGGTGATGATAAGACAAAATTAAGAAAATATAAAGTAGTTAAAACTCCAAGATCTGTATACAAGGCAGTTCCTGGATGTCAGGAGTTCAGACCTAGTCAAAAATCCCCCATAAAAAACTTTTTCTTAGCTGGTGATTATACAATGCAAAAATACTTAGCATCTATGGAAGGTGCTGTTTTAAGTGGTAAATTATGCGCAGAATCAATAAATAAGGAGTACACCAAAATCCCTCAAAATGTCTCTTAATAACGTTTACAAACCCTTAAATATTAGCTAAAACTTTTTGAAAAATTCAATTTCTCAACTTGACAAAGCATATGAGATATGCCGAAAAGAAACTCAACAATGGGCTAAAACCTTTTACTTGGGAACTCTTCTATTACCTCAAGAAAAGAGAAAGGCTATTTGGGCTATTTATGTATGGTGTAGAAGAACAGATGAAATAATGGATAGTGCAGAAGCCTCAACTAAATCGCAAGATGAGCTTTCAGATAATCTTGATGAATGGGAAGAAAATACTAAAAATGTATTTAAAGGGAATATTAAATCTGAATTAGACTCAGTTCTCTTAGATACGATCGAAAAATATCCACAAAGTATTCAACCTTATCTGGATATGATAGATGGCCAGAGAATGGATCTGAATAAATTTAGATACAGAGATTTTGATGAATTAAAACTCTATTGTTATAGAGTCGCAGGGACTGTAGGTTTAATGACTCAAAATGTGATGGGGATTGATAGCGCTTATACATCGGCCCCATGGAGTGCTTTGCCTGATCCCTCCGAAGCAGCTATCGCTCTTGGAATTGCAAATCAATTAACAAATATATTGCGGGATGTAGGAGAAGATAGACAGAGAGGAAGAATTTATCTCCCACAAGCGGATATTGCAAAATTTAATTATTCTGAGGAAGAACTTTTACAAGGAAAAATAAACAAGCAGTGGAAATCACTGATGAACTTTCAATTAACAAGGGCTCGCGAATGGTTCGAAAAATCTGAAGATGGTATAAAGTGGCTATCTTCTGACGCAAGATGGCCAGTATGGACGTCTTTACGTCTTTACAGGGGAATATTAAATTCAATTGAAAGACTAGATTATGATGTTTTTAACAATAGAGCTTTTGTAAAAAATTCAGTCAAAGCTCTTGAGATCCCAATATCTTTTTTGATTTCCCGAATTAAATAACTAAGCAGGCGTCTTCTGATTAGCCAACAAGTCTTTTAATTTGGATAATTCTCCAGCCCATCTTGGGTCAGGAGCTTCCAAGTTTGGAGCATCACTATGAACAATTTTCTTAAAGTCTTTCTTCTTCTTATTTTTGTTTAATTTTCCACTATTTCTTTTGTTTGAAGCAGAATCTTTCTTTTCTGATAGCTCTACTCTTAATTTAGAACCATTAAATTCAGACCCGTTTAACTTTTGAATTAATAAATTAGCATTATCTTCATTATTTGTTGTCGCGAAACCAAAACCCCTGCATTCCTTAGTTTCCTTATCTAGAACTGCTTTAAATCTAATCGAATCAGAAACTGACTTTAAAAGTGTATCAAACTCTTTTGGATTGAATCCTTGTGGTAAATTGCCAATGTAAATGCGAATGCTCATAAATTTTTAAAAATGATTTTGAAGTCTGTACTTCTAAACAAAACTAAGCTATGTGTATTTAATCACATTTTGGCGCATTTTGTTCAATCCATAGCTTTGCTTTATAAATAGCTTCATCAAAATTATTCAATCTTTTATACGCAAGTTCCTTAGAAAGATAATGTAAAAGCTCTCCCAATAGAGGTCCATCCTTTATTTTAAAATTTTTTTTGATTACATCACCATTAAGTAAGTTTGCAGGATGAAATAATTTATCATCATTATCACGCCATCTATTAAGCCAATCTAAGCGTAAGTTTTGAGGCAAATAAAAAATAAACGATGGAAGAAACATCTCTAATTCTTTATGTAATGCAAATCTATCAGATTCAGTAAATTGAGTGATATTTTTTTTCTCCAACAAAAAGTGCCATTTTCGTAATAACTTAGTTTTTTCAATTTCAGCTTTACTAAATTTAAGTTTCTCTAAAGATACAACATCTAATATTTGAGCAATAAAAAATGATGGTAAAAATTTTTCTTTTTCTTTCTGATTCAGTTCTTCATAAGTAATTTTCTCTAAGTCCAAAAAAAAAGAATCTTCAGATAAATTTTCAGTACCAAATACATTTAATTTTTTTATCAACAAAACTGCATCAATAGCATTTTCTCCATTTACTATTTTCTGTATTTCATAATTAATCCTCTCTTTAGCAACAAGATATAGTTTCCCTTTATTTTTTTTAATAAAGGTAATTAAATTAAAATCAATTTTAAAATTCAATTCTGAAACAAATCGAAAACATCTTAATATTCTTAAAGGATCGTTTAGTAAATTGTTTTCAGAATGAGTTCTAAGCAAAGAAATCTCTAAATCTTTGAGACCATTGAATGGATCAAACAAACACTTCTTATCAAATAAAAAAGCAATTGAATTAATTGAAAAGTCTCTAGAACATAAATCTCCTTCTATTGTAGTTGTAACCTGATTAGCAATATCAATATAAATATGATTAAGAATAATTCTTACTACTTCTCTTTTTTCATCTAAAATTATAAGTTTTGATCCAATATTTCCTGCAATCTTTTTACCAATTTCAATTGCATTTAAAGGTACCACAATATCAAGATCTACCTTTTCAGGCTCTCTTCCCAAAATAATATCTCTTATGTAACCACCAACTAAATATGATCCTTTAGGTAACAATCCTAATATTAAATCCAAATTATGAAATTTTATGCGTGTTTCTAATTCATCAATTATTAGTGTATGATCTGTGTAAATGTTACTTTTCATTTTATTTATTAATTATGTGCATTTGCATCAACTGTAAATGGGTTGATAGATGTATCACATATCATGATGTTGAGAATAATCATGATGTTGATCATATTTGTGATCTACCTGATTTTAAAGCAGAAAAACCATTCATTCATGTAAATATAGTTAAAGATAATAATGGTGATTATAAAACTGATTGGGATGTTCAGTCTTGTGAAAGTTTTGAAAATGAATTTGGTAAATGGTCAAAGTGTAATCCAGGAATGGAATTACCTGTTTAAAGGTAATAAATGGCAAATAAACTTAAGCAAATAGAAAATTACCCTACATTAGTGATTCATAGTACAGACAATTCTTTTGGCTTTGGGTATAGAAAAAACAATAATTTCAAATCTGATAAATTATTTATCAAAAAATTTGATAATGACCTTTGCAACAACTTGATTAACGATCTTAACAAATTCATTTCCAAAGAAAATTTACAAAAAATAAATAAGTTATCTGTCAGCATAGGACCAGCAAATTTTAATGCTTCACGACTAATTGTAGTTTTAGCGAGAACTATCTCACAACAAATAAATTGTCCTCTAGATAGATTTAGTTCGTTTGAAATAATGGCAAAAAGAATTGCATCAAAAAATAACATCTTTACAAACAAAAAATCATTCTGGATTTACAAAAAATTAAAACGTAAAGGTTTTATTGCGGGTAAATATGAAATTTGTCATAACGAAAAAAACTCTGCGAATTTAATCATTCGAGAAACAGTTTTACCAAAAGTTGTCCAAGAAATTGAGAATCAGGAACTTTCTTTTGAAGCTATTTATAATGACATAGAAGATTTAAAAGAACTATTAGATTTATCAAATAAAAATTTATTAAATTCAAATATAGATTCCTGGAGAAAAGTTTTGCCTCTTTACCCAATTTCTCCAATTAACTAAATTTTCATCCAATCAATTTATTAATTTTATCTTGAAGCTGCATTGTTACAGAATTCAGATCATCTCTTGATGAACTTTGTGGAGGTTGAACAGGTTTTCCCACTTTAATAACTATTTTTGAAAAAATTGGAACAAAGAAATTAAATCTTATTAGTCTGTGTGAATTTACTATTGCAACAGGCAATAATAATTTTTGATTTTTAAAGGCTAATAATGCTGCTCCTTGTTTGGGCTTATTCACTCGCCCATTTTTTTGACGAGTGCCATCAATAAAAATTCCAATACAATTATCATTTGATAATTTTTTACATGCTGTTTTAATAGTATTTTTATCAACAATTCCTCTTTTTACAGGATACGCTCCACAAGCCTTGATAATAAAACCCAGAAAAGGAATTTTAAAAAGCTCTGCCTTAGCCATAAAAGATATATTACGTCCAAGGGCATGGCCTAACAAAGGAGGGTCGAGTAAAGAACCATGATTAGAAACCATGATAAAGGAATCTTTTTGCGGAATATTGTCTCTACCTATTAAATGTCCTTTAAATATTAATTTATAAATAGGAAATACAAAAAGCTTGCTAACTAATTCATAGATTAATTTTTGAATAGTATGATTTTTCATACAAATTAATAAGATATTTGATCAGAAGATGAAACTTGAGAAATTTTTACATCTTTAAGATGTCTTTTTCCTAAACCGCTTAGTACATTGGAGGGCCCAATTTCAACAATATGAAGATCACTATCTTTTGCCATTAAATCCATAGTTTCTCGCCACCTCACTCCATTACACATTTGCTTTTCTAATCTAATTTTAAGCTCGTTTGGATCACTGCAAAGAGAAGGTTCATAATTACTTATGACAGGGAATGAGGGATTATTAAAATTAATCTGTTTTAAATACTCAGTAAATTTTGATGAAGGTTCATTCATAAATGGCGAATGAAATGCACCTGAAACATTTAATTTCAAGAATCTTTTACAAGAAATTTCTTTCGATAAATTATCTAATGCTTCAGTAGATCCTGATAAGACAACTTGGGAAGAGCTATTATCATTTGCAATTACAATATCACCAATTTTTTGTACTAATAAATCAAGTTGATTTCTATCAAAACCAATTACTGCTGCCATTGATCCTTTCCCAGCATTTACCATTAATTTAGACCTCTCTTTTATTAGAGAAACACAATCTTCGAATGAAAAAACATCCGCACAATATAGTGCAGTGATTTCTCCAAGACTATGCCCAGCAACATAAGTTGGTTTAAATCCATTTTCCTTTAATGCATCTAATAAAATTGATTCAACTAAAAAAAGACAAATTTGTGTATTTCTTGTGTTATTGAGATCAATAAGAGGATTTGTTGGTTCAGTATTTAACTCACAAATTTCAAATAAATTCCTCTCAAATATTTCAGATGCATAGCTAAACCTCTCTTTTGTGTTGGGCAAATTTTCAATTTGTTTTGCCATTCCAATTTTTTGCGAACCCTGTCCAGGGAATACCCATGCAACTGTCATAATGCTCCTTTTTTTTTAACCCCATTTAATAAGGGCTGCACCCCAACTTAACCCAGCGCCAAAACCACTTGTGGCAATAATATCATTTTGTTTAATTCTATTATTTCTAATTGCCTCATCCATCACTAGTGGAATTGTTGCTGCTGAAGTATTACCATATTTTTCTAAATTGCTAAGAATTTTTTCTCCAGGAATTTTTAATCTTTCTCCTACAGAATCTAATATCCTTTGATTAGCTTGATGCAATACAAGCCAATCAACTTCATTGGAAGTATAGTTCATTTTTTTGAACAACTTTTCAAGAATCATCGGAACTTCTCTAACTGCAAATTTATACACTTCCTGACCATTCATCTGAATTGGAGAAAAAGCTCCACTTAAAAAGTCAATATTATCAATTATTGAATCTTTATTATTTTTTGATGAGAGATTAAGAAAAGAACCTCTTTCTCCGTCAGTTCTCATATCAAAACCAATTAAATTATCACATTCATTAGTGGATTCAATTGCTAATGCACCTGCACCATCTCCAAAAAGAATGCAACTTCTTCTATCATTCCAGTCAACAAAGCTTGATAGTTGATCTGCTCCTATAACAATAGCCCTTTTAAAACTGCCCCCTTTTAAAAATTGTGAGGCTGTAATTAAGGCAAATAAGAACCCACTACATGCTGCAGTTAAATCGAAAGCTACAGCATTAGCTGCTCCTAATTTAGCTTGAATGGATGGCGCTGATCCAAATAAATCATGCGGAGTAGAAGTTGCTAAAATAATCAAATCAATTGTTTTCATATCCCAATTAGCCATTTCTATAGCAGTTAAAGCTGCCTTATAGCCCATCTCAGTAACATTATCTCCTAAGGTAGATATTCTTCTCTCAGAAATGCCCGTTCTAGATTTTATCCATTCATGGCTTGTATCAACCTTTTGACTAATTTTTTGATTAGTCAGAATTTGATCAGGCACATAACTTCCGCTCCCCTTGAATGATACTCCAATCTGATTAAAATTTATTCCTTCCAAAAGAGTTTTTTAGTTACTTATATTAGTCAAACATAAATTTGACTCAATATGTTTTATGAATTTAAAACTTGAAGCTTTTGCAGTTGATTTAAATTGTCCATAACTCTATGATTCACTGCGGAGTGAGCCAAGCGAAGAGCACTAACTACTGATAAAGATTTGCTACTTCCATGACCAATAACGCAAATTCCGTTTACCCCAAGTAATAATGCTCCTCCGTGTTCAGCATGATCTAACCTTTTCTTAATTCTGAGGAGATTACTTTTTAAAAAAGCTGAACCAACTTTCCCCCTCCTTCCACGTGGCAACTCGGATCTCAAAATATCTAATAAAACTCCTCCAACAGATTCAAGAAATTTCAATAATATATTTCCAGTAAATCCATCACAGACTACTACGTCGAAACTACCTGACAATACATCTCTACCTTCACAATTACCTCCAAAATCAAAACTTTTTTCAGAAGATAATAATTCAAATGTTTTTAGGGATAAATCATTACCTTTGCATTCTTCTTCTCCAATATTTAAAAGGCCAATTCTTGGTTTTTTTACTTGTAAGACATCTTTTGCATAAATGTTACCTAGAAGTGCAAATTGATGCAGATAAGATGGCTTACAATCAGTATTCGCGCCAACATCTAAAACTAATACCGGGCGAGTTTGATCCCTTGTTGGAAATAATGCTCCTATAGCTGGTCTATCAATACCTTTCAATCTTCCAATTCTAAATATGGCAGAAGCCATCATGGCACCTGAATTACCGGCTGAGTAGACAGCTTCAGCTTTATTATTTCTAACTAAATCCATTGCAACATTTATACTTGCATTTTTCCTTTTTCTAACTGCAGTAGCTTCTTCATTCATCCCAATAGGCTCTCCGCTATCAATTAATTCAAGACGATTATTATCAATTTCATTTTCTAATAATTCTGCTAAGCCAGTTTTTTCTGCTGCATCTTTAACTTTTTCAATTTTGCCGACAAACTTTATATTTATTGGGAATCTACTTATTGCTTCGAGGCAACCCTCAAGAATTGGACCAGGGGCATAATCTCCACCCATACCATCAACTGCGATCCAAATTCTTCTAGTTTGAGATTCCTCCACTCTATCTAAAATATTATCGTTATTTTGTAACCTTTTTAATGGATCAAAAACTAATGGCTGTAATGTATTTTTAGCTAATGAACTAGCATTTGAGACAACACTGCTGGCAGTATTCACAACAGATTCAGCACTTGAAACTACATTACCCGCAACATTACCTGCAACATTACTAGCCACATTACTAGCTGTGCTCACAACAGAACCAGCACCAGAAACTACATTACCCGCAACATTACTAGCCGTTACCGCAGAACTAGCAGCACTATCAACTATAGAAGTCACAGCCGAATTTCTTTTGTACCAAATAACTAATCTTCTAATAGCTCTGGGCTTGTTAATTTTTTGCGCTGTTTCTTTCCCCATTTATTTACCATCAAAAGGAGCAATATCAACAATCCGTTGAAAAAGATATCCTGTACCCCTTGCTGTCAATATTAATTCTGGATTGGCTGGATCAGCCTCCAGTTTGGATCTTAATCTTGATATATGAACATCGACAACTCTAGTATCAACATGTCTTTCAGGGGTATATCCCCAAACTTCTTTTAAAATCTCTCCTCTACTGAATGGCTCTCCTGACCTACTTACTAAAAGCTCTAAGAGACTAAATTCCATACCAGTTAATCTAATTCTCTCATCACTTTTAAAAACTTGTCTTCGATTTGTATCAATTTTTATATCCGTAACCAAAATTAATCCTGAATTAGGCATCCCAGGAATTTGCTCTTTGTCGATTCTTCTAAGAACGCACCTAATTCTAGCTTCTAACTCTTTTGGGCTAAATGGTTTTACTACGTAATCATCAGCCCCTAATTCTAAACCTGTTATCCTATCTGCAACATCTCCTAATGCAGTTAACATAACAATTGGAACATCAGAATCTTTTCTTAACTCTTGACAAACTCCATAACCATCTAGCTTTGGCATCATGACGTCAAGAACAACTAAATCAGGTTCATAATCCTTAAATAACTTCAGTGCTTCTTTGCCATCACTTGCAGTTACAACTTTATAGCCAATCATGGAGAGACGTGTCTCCAGAATTCTTCTAATACTTGCCTCGTCATCAGCGACAAGTATAGTTTCTTTAGTTTGACTAGATAGAGCCATTTGTTTCTATTAGCTAATCAGCAAGAGAATTTATTATTAACCTAATCTAACTTGTAGAGGGGCAATATCCCAAACATTCTAGTTCCATTATTTCATTCAGAGACTAAATGTCTAGCAAATTATCTACTTTTATTTGTCAGAATTGCGGATCTGAAACTTCTCAATACTTTGGTAGATGCCTGAATTGCAACTCATGGAATTCTATTGTTGAAGAAATAAAAAGTAAGAGATCTAAATATCAAGAAATAAAAAATATAAAAAATAGTAAAAAATCTATAACATTTAATGAGATTTCATCAAAAAAAATATCAAGATTTACAAGTGGTTTTATGGAATTTGATCGAGTGCTTGGAGGTGGAATAGTACCTGGATCTTTTGTTTTACTAGGTGGAGAACCAGGTATAGGTAAAAGCACAATAGTTCTTCAATCAGCAGGAAAAATATCTCTTAATCAGAAAGTTTTATATATAACTGCAGAAGAATCTTTAGAACAAGTAAAAATTAGATGGGAAAGATTAAATCAAAAAAGTATTGATTTACAAATTTTTGCGGAAACCAATTTATCACTAATTATTGAAGAGATCAAACGTGTAAATCCAAGTTTCGCAATTATTGATAGTATTCAAGCCATCTATAATAATGAGATGGAAAGTTCTCCAGGATCGGTTTCTCAAGTTAAAGCATGTTCATCTGAATTGCAAAATCTCGCCAAAGAAAATAATATTGCGCTCCTAATAATTGGTCATGTAACCAAAGATGGTGCTTTAGCTGGTCCCAAAACTCTAGAGCATTTAGTTGATACAGTAATAAACTTTGAAGGAGATAATATTTCCTCACATAGATTACTAAGAAGTATAAAAAATCGATTTGGATCGACCTTTGAAATTGGAATTTTTGAAATGCTTGAAGAGGGTTTACGAGAGTTAAAAAACCCAAGTTCAATATTTACAAATAAAGAAAATATTTCAGGTGTAACAACTACCATTACAAATGAAGGCACTCGACCTTTAGCCGTTGATATACAAGCACTGGTAAATAAAACTTTCTACAGTAATCCAAGACGTACTACAACTGGAATAAGCATAAATAGATTGCATCAAATTCTTGCTGTTGTTGAAAAACACGTAGGGATCAAATTATCTGAATTTGATTGTTATGTAGCTACTGGTGGGGGTTTTGAGATTCATGATCCATCATCTGACTTAGGTGTAGCAATATCAATTTTATCAAGTTTAAAAAATATTCCTCCTTTGGCCAATAGCTCATTTATTGGGGAATTAGGTTTGAGCGGTCAGGTTAGGAAGTCGAATAACCTTCGAACAAAGATAGAAGAAGCCGTAAGACTAGGGATCAAAAATATCGTAGTGCCAAAAATAGAGGAGGAACTAAATAATAATTTTCAAAATTTAATAAATATCAAAGAGATATCTAATATTAAAGAAGCAGTTGATTATTCTTTATCAAACTAAAAATTAAAGGTACATATCAATTGAGCTTCTGCCTGAGTTTTTCAACCAATTCTCAATATCTAAATACCCACCTGGATATAGTCTCACTGCTTTAGACCAAACTTCAGCAGCTTTATCAAACCAAATATCTCTCTGATCTAAATCACCATTTTGCTCAGCATATCTTCCCCTTTTTTCATAAATTAAACCTATATTTTTCAAGCATGATGGCTGTTTGGGATTTTCTACTAATGCTTTTTCATAAGTTTCAATAGACAAATCCTCTTCACCGTTACTCATATATATTATTGCCATATTTTTTAAAGTCTCACCCCTATCAATTTTATTTTCTTCAAGCAGTAAGCTCTCTTTGTAATACTCTAATGCTTCAGAATAATCCCCATTATTTTGCGCAGCTAAGCCATCTCTATAATAAATATATGCCTTTTTTTCTTTCTCAGCGATAGGCATTATTTTTACAATAGATTCAGCAATTACAGTAAAAGCTTTATCAATAAAATTGTCTCTGTTTTGATTATTAGGCACTGCTCAAAATCTAATAAAATTAATATAGTAATTTAAAAAATAACTATTTAAAAGTCTATTACATTTATTATTATAATAAAGTATCAATTCAAGCATTAATTTGCTTCAATCGTGAAAAATATGGAGAGCATTCAACTAAGCGTCACAGGAATGAAGTGCGGAGGTTGTGTTAGTACTGTTGAAAAAATATTGAATAATTCTGATGGTATTGAAAATGTTTCTGTTAACTTGCTTACTGAAAGTGCTTATTTTGAAATTACCCAGAAAAATATAAAAATAGAATCAGTTCTCGAAAATCTAAAAGAGAATGGTTTCCCATCAAAGATTTACATAAATGATTTTTCAAAAAAAATAAATAAAGCAGAATTAGAAAAAAAAAAGAAATGGAATAATCAATGGAAAAAACTAACTTTTGCCCTATTACTTTTATTATTTTCAGGATTAGGTCACTTGGCAGAAGGAAGATATATAAATTTTCCAATATTAGGTAATATATTTTTTCACGCCTCATTAGCAACGTTAGCTCTATTATTTCCTGGCAGAGGAATAATTATTAATGGGTTTAAATCATTTATTAAGAACCATCCCGATATGGATTCTTTAGTAGCTCTTGGAGTAATTAGCGCATATACAACAAGTCTTCTATCCTTAATATTTCCTGCCACTGGTTTTCCTTGTTTTTTTAATGAGCCAGTTATGCTGTTAGGCTTCATACTAATTGGTCGTTACTTAGAAGAAAGAGCAAGATATCAAACTGGTTCATCCATTGGAGAATTATTAGATCTTCAGCCTGAAATGGCAAATATCTACACAAAAGACAATCAAATAAAGTCAATACGTGTGAACACTTTAAGACCTGATCAAGAGATTCAAGTTTTAGCAGGTGACAGAGTGCCTGCTGACTGCATTGTTACCCGAGGTAATTCATATGTTGATGTTTCACATATTACTGGAGAATCCAAACCTATAGAAGTAAAAGAAGGCGAAAATCTATCTAGTGGGTCTTTAAATCTTAATTCAACTCTTAGACTTAAAGTACGAAAGGTCGGAGGAGACTCTTCTCTTGCAAAACTAGTAAATCTTATTGAGTCGGTAAACGCTAGAAAACCTCGCATTCAAAGTATTGCTGATGAAATTGCAGGTAAATTTACTTACTTTGTACTTATTTTTGCTACTTTGACCTTTTTCTTTTGGTGGAAGGGGGCAAGAAACATATGGCCTGATTTATTAAGTCAAAAACATGAATTAATCACTCACTCAAGCCATACACTTCATAGTTCACTTGGTAGTAATGCTGAGAATTTCCTGAGTTTAGCAATTCAATTGTCAATTGCGGTTTTAGTGATAGCTTGTCCTTGCGCATTAGGTTTAGCCACCCCAACTGTAATCACTGTCGCATCAGGTAAAGCTGCAAAAAAAGGGGTTTTATTTAAAGGCGGGGATAAAATAGAGATTGCTTCAAAAATTAATCAGATTATTTTTGACAAGACAGGTACTTTAACAAAAGGTAAGCCTTTCATTGTTGATTACAAAAATAATAATGATCATTCATTTTTATTAAAAATAGCTGCCAGTTTAGAAAAGGAAAGCAGACATCCAATCGCAGATGCCTTAATTCAAGAGGCAAAAAAGCAAAATTTAAGATTATTTCCAATAAAAAAAATTTTTACTCATTCAGGACGAGGTATTTCTGGAGAACTTGAATCAATTGATGGACTTATTAATATTGGAAATATTGAATGGCTAATAAGCAAAGGAATAATTATTGATAGTGATGCAAAAAAAGTCATTGAAAATGAAGAGACAAAAACAAATACTATCATTGGTGTAAGTATCAAAGATAAGTTATTAGGCTTTATTTTGCTAGGAGATTTACTAAGAGATGATTCAATGAAAACAGTTCAAAATTTGAGAGAAAAGAAATTTAAAATTAACATTTTAAGTGGCGACAGGAAACAAACAGTTTTAGCTTTAGCAAAAAAAATTGGTTGTAAAGAAACAGAAGTGAAGTGGGATCTTCTTCCTGAAATGAAGCTAAAGACTATAGAAAATTTCAAAAAAAATAATAAAGTGGCAATGATTGGTGATGGTATTAATGATGTCCCAGCCTTAGCATCCTCAGACTTAGGAATTGCTGTAGGATCAGGTACTCAAATAGCCAAGGCAAATGCAGATGTAGTATTAATGGGAGATAAACTAAATGGATTACCCTACGCCTTAAATCTTGCAAAAAAAACTATAAGAAAAATAAAGCAAAATCTAACATGGGCTTTTGGTTACAACTTACTAGCTATACCTTTAGCCGCCGGCATTTTATTCCCTAAATACGGTATTCTTCTTACTCCCTCAATAGCAGCATTATTGATGGCTATTAGCTCTATTACAGTTGTAATTAATGCTTTATCTTTGGATTAAATGAAAGGAAAATTTATCGTTATTGAGGGAATTGATGGATGTGGTAAAACTACACAAATAGATGAACTTTCTAAATGGCTACCTAATAGTGGTCTAATAAAGAAAGGGTCTAAATTAATCACAACTAGAGAGCCTGGAGGCAGTCTTTTAGGAAAAAAACTTAGAGGACTGATTCTTGAAAATAATGAAAATAACAAGCCTTCATCTCTTGCAGAATTATTGCTTTATTCAGCGGATAGAGCTGAACACGTTTCTAAAATTATTTCACCTGCTTTAAATAACAATGATTGGGTAATAAGTGATAGATTTTCCGATTCGACGCTAGCTTATCAAGGTTATGGAAGAAATATAAATTTAGAAATAATTAAAAATATTGAATCTATTGTGTGTCAAGGAGCATCTCCAGATATCACTTTCTTCTTAGAAATTTCTCCAGAAGAGAGCATATTTCGAAGAAAAAATGAAATTCCAGACAGAATAGAATCAGAAGGCATTAGATTTTTAGAAAAAGTAAATGAAGGTTTCAAACTAATTGCCAAACAAAAAAACTGGAAAGTAATATCTGCTTCACAAAATATTAAAACTATTTCTAATCAAATTAAAGAGACTTTGCTAAACAATTTTTCCAATAACACATGATTGAGGTTAAAAAAAGTAATTTTTTCTTGAATGAAGAAGTCAATACCTTTCTTAAAAACATAATTAAAAACAAATCATTGGCTAATGGTTATATATTTTATGGTGCTGAAGGATTAGGCAAAAAGCAAACTGCTCTTCAATTTATAAAAGAGATTTTCAAACAGTCTTCACCAAGCGAAAATGTTGAAGAGATAATTACAAACAATAACCATCCTGATTTTTTAATTATTGAACCCGATTCTCTTTTGGCAACAAAAAGTTCAGGAACTTCCGATCTTGAGAAAACAATAAAAAGTGGATCTGAGATTATTAAAATTGCTCAAATACGTAATATCAAAACTTTTCTTAGTCAAAAATCAATAAACTCAGGAAAAAAAATTGTTTTGATTATTGATGCACACCTCTTAAACGAAGCAGCCTCAAATTGCCTTTTAAAAACCTTAGAAGAACCTAGTAACGGCATTTTTATTTTACTAACGTGTCAATTAAACCTTCTCTTAGATACGATTATCTCAAGATGTCAAATCGTCAGATTTCGATCTTTTTCTAGTAAACAAATAAAATCAATTTTAAAAGAATATTTAGATACTTCTAAATTAAAGATAAATACAAAATTAAAATTTGAAGATTTAATAAACTCAGCAAATGGATCTCCAAATCAATTATTGAAAAATATTGAAATTTGGAATGATTTTTCAGATGAAATTATAAGTAAATTGGATTCTCCAATTAAAAATATTCTGGAAATATTAGAAATCTCTAAATCAATATCTGAAAAATTAGAAATTTTTCAACAGATTTGTTTAGTAAATTTAATTCAAACAATTTGGTGGAGAAAAACGAAAAACATCGGTTTAGTTAAAAAACTTGAAAATTTAAAATATCTGTTAAGAAAAAACATTCAACCAAGGTTGGCATGGGAAATAGCTTTTTTAAAAATTTTAATGGAAGATATATGAAGTTAATCTATAGCAGAATTTATCAAATCAGGATTTCTTGCTTGAATGAAATCCTGCCTAGCAGTTTCGGCTTGAGAACCAATCGGTAATTCAAGGCAATAGCCAGCACCATATACAGTTTTTATATAAGTAGGTTTGCGTGGATCTGGTTCAAGCTTAGTGCGTAAGTGTCTAATATGAACTCTTATTGTCTCAATATCATCATCAGGTTCATATCCCCATACTTCTTTAAGAATTAATGCTGGCGATACAGTTTGACCATGTCTCTGCAAAAGACAATGAAGAAGTTCAAATTCAAGATGCGTTAATCTTACAGGAGATTCAAACCATATAGCTTCAAATCTTTCCGGAACAAGAGTTAAAGGGCCATAATTTAATATTTCTTGCTGGTTACTTGAGTTTAATTGTGCTCTATTGGTTCTTCTTAATAAAGCTTTTATGCGTACATATAATTCTTCTAAATCGAATGGTTTAGTAATATAATCATCTGCTCCAGAATTAAACCCAGTAACTTTATCTTTAAGGCCGCCCAACGCAGTTATCATCAAAATTGGTATATTTGAAGTTCTTTCGTCTCTTCTTAATCGCTGGCATAAAGTTAAACCATCAACACTTGGTAGCATTAAATCCAAAAGTATTAAATCTGGTGAATATTGAAGCGCTAATGCTTGTCCTTTAATTCCATCTTCAGCTTTTTGGACATCGAAACCAGAATGTTCTAAATGTCTAGCCACCAAATCACGCATATCACGATCATCTTCAATTAAAAGGATTGAAATTTTCATACTTATGAACTATTAAATTAAAGTTAAGTTTTAGTATTATGATTCTCTCAAGAATTTATAAACATTGCTGAATTACTGTAAACAATTTTATCAATTAGAATTATCAAATAACTTAATGATAGCAATGAAATAGATAAAAATTGCAAATTTTAACAAAGCTGAAATTTTAGAATTTCTTTCGATTCTATTAACTTTTTCTTAATATTCAAAGGAATATTAGAAACAATAATGGTTCGATTTTAAAGAATATCAAATTTAGATTGCCATTATAAGTTTAAAAAAATTGGATTAAATGGAGATTTTCTGTTTTCAAATAGGGTTCAAATAAATTTAAAATTTTAAATTTCTCCAAAATGTTGAAACGCGTAATATTATCTATATTAAAAAAATTTAAGTATCTATGAAAAAGAAATCTATTATCTACTCTGATTTATCAAAAAAACAACTAGAAACTCTGAAAGAACTTTACATTCAAAAAAAAGTTGAATCGATGAGTCATCAAGAACTTAAACAATATGTATTAGAAATTATTTCACATCAAATAAACGATACTATTGGCAAAGAAGAGGAAATGGAAGCATGGAAAGAAATGTCAGATTTTTTTGGAGAACAATTTGAAATAAATATTTTAGAAATACAAACAAAATATATTGACGATAAAAACGTAATTGAAACAGAAATAGATTCTCAGAAGCAAAGAATAAAATTACTTGAAAAAAATAATATAGATCAAGAGAAAAAGGATATGTGGGATGACTAAAATTTCTTTAATATTGTAGTAATTCAAATGATATAAACGAAAAAATTTCTTAATTTTAAAAAATGAAAATAAATCAAAGAACTTGTTTTTTAATTTTGTAAAGAATTTAGTAAACGTTCTAATTACTGTTCTCAAAAAACAATTTTTTTAATTAAAACTTATAAATACCATGACAAATTTTGATTACTTCTTATGTTCTAGATACTGTTCTTAAAATTATATCAAATATACTTGATTATATCTTCGGCTAACCACTATTTGACAAAAAAGATCAAAGAAATAAAAAAGTCACCTTTTTTAAGGGTGACTTTGCATGACTTTTCGAGACTTTAAAACTCCCCGGGCGGACGCTGATTTTACAAAATAAGTCTTGATATGACACGATTTGTCATGACAAATACGAAAGAAATTTAGAATTGGACGAATATTTTGACGAAAAATTATTACTTTTTAAAGTTTATATCCACCACATTCATGATAGGCATATGGAAGACTCCTTTTTAAACTTCTTACACTAAAACTTGAGTGCTAGGATCGGATGTCTTAATTTTCGAGGCACTTTCGGTTTCAAAGTGTAAAAGTTGTTTAATAAATTTCATCTTTTAATTAAAAGTTAAATGTCCATTTCTTTAAAATTTAATACTTAAATTAAATTTTATAATAAAATAGTTTGTCTAATAAAATTTTATAATCAAGAAAGAATGAGTGATAATTGTTGTCAAAATAAAAGCAAAGATTTAGAAAATATTCAAAAACAGCACTCAAACATTTTATGGATTGTTCTTTTTATAAATCTAATAATGTTCGTTGTCGAACTTGTAAGTGGATTTAGGGCAAAATCTCTTGCTCTTACTGGAGATTCGCTCGATATGCTTGGTGACGCTTTAGTTTATGGAAGTAGTATATTTGTGATTTATAAATCCCAACATGCTCAGGCAAGAGTATCATTACTCAAGGGTTTTATTATGCTTGGATTTGCATTTATTGTTCTTGTAAGAGGTTTATACAAATTACATAACTGGTCAATACCTTTACATCAAACAATGTCTAGTATTGGAATTATCGCCTTAGTAGCGAATTTATCTTGCCTATTTCTTTTAACAAAACATAGAAAAGATAATCTCAATATGTCTTCAGTTTGGTTGTGTTCAAGAAATGATATTATTGCAAACTCTTCAGTCCTAATCGCTGCATTTATAACAGGTTTATATTCATCTCCAATACCTGATATTTTAGTTGGATTTTTACTTACATACGTATTTACTAAATCTTCTTTGAAAGTTATCAGAGCATCTCAGAAAGAATTGTCTTTAGGTGTGAATTAACTACTAAGTGCCCTAAAAAAATTTGCATCCAAGACCACTGCTTTGCGGACAGGAATTAGATGCACATTTATCTTGGCAAAATAAAAATTTAGGCGTGATATTTATTTTTATAATCACATATTTTTAGTTTTGATACACTTGATTGATAGTAGATTGATAATTAGCAATCACTATTCATCATTTAATAATCGTTAATTGTTAGATAATAATTGGACGAATTTGGACGAAGATAAACGTGAAAAATAGCAGTAAAAGTGACTGAAAATATGGACGAATATTTTCACTAAAAGACGAATAAAAATACGAATACTGGACGAATAAAATTACACTAAGATGTCATTATTCGTCTAGACATTTTCATTGTGAAGGTAGTCACTGACATAAAAAAGTCACCGAATAGGTGACTTTGCATGACTTTTCGAGACATATAAACTCCCCGGGCGGGATTCGAACCTGCGACCAATCGATTAACAGTCGATCGCTCTACCGCTGAGCTACCGAGGAATATAAAATGAATTTAGCTCTTTAAAGTACCTTATGACAAGTACAAGAGTTAATTATATTGAAATTTTGATGGTTCTTGCCAGTTAGATAAAAAACCATTTTTCAGCTCTGCTACTGCATCAGCATAAGTTAATTCTTCATAACGATGAGTAATCCACAAAGCCGATAAAGGTTCTTTATGGTCACTTGTAAGATTTTTAATAGTTTGTAAAACTTTTAATTGGCTAGTTTGATCAAGTAATGCTGTAGGCTCATCTAAAAGAATAAAATTTCTATTACTAATTAAAGCGCTTGCAATAGTTAAGCGTTGTTTTTGCCCACCGCTCAAAGTATGTACTGGCCTTTTTTCAAAACCAGTCATTCCTACCTGATCAAGCACATACTCAATTTTTTTATTAATTTCATTTTGACTTATATTCTGATTAATATTAATCAGAAGTTCACTCCTACAATTTGGCATCAATATTTGATGATCAGGGTTTTGAAACACCATGCCAATATTTGCATTAGATTGAATAACACCATTTTTGGGTTTGATTATTCCATTAATTAATTTTAAAAGAGTACTTTTTCCGCTCCCGTTTTTACCTACGACCATCCAAAATCCATGTTTTTTTATTGTAAAGTTACATTTGAAAATTAAATTTTCTCTTTCTCCAGGATATGAAAAAGAAACATCTTTGAATTTAATATGAGGTATTTCATTTTCAGGGGAATCTCGCATTAATTCTATCAATCTATATTGAGAGAAAACCCTGGTCTTTTAGCTCCTCCTGCTACTGACGATTTTTCATATATCTGAACAGAAATGATTTCTTTAACTCTTACAGCAATTAATTTACCTTGCACTTTGTCACACCTTAATTCGATCAAGTTTGAAGATTCTAAAGTTTCATTCATAGCACTTTTTATTTCATCATAAATTCCTTTAACATCATCAAACTCTTTCTTCTGAATTGAAAGTGGAAAAGGTGAATATTTTAGGCTTAACTCTAACGAATACATAATCATAATAAAAACTACTTCTTATATTACTAAATATTTATAAGCAGGAAGTTATTTAAATTAAATTATTTTGAGAAAATTATATAAAAGATCTTTAAATACAATTAATATGAATATAGGAGATTTTATTTTGCATTTTAAAAAATAATTTCATGGAAATAGCAAATGATATAACTTCTCTAGTTGGAAATACCCCATTAGTTAGATTAAATCGAATCAAAAAGTATTTTGATTGTTATCCAGAAATAATAGCCAAACTAGAAAGTTTCAATCCATCAGCTTCTGTTAAGGATCGGATCGCTTATTCAATGTTATGTAAAGCTGAAAAAGAAGGATTGATAACACCAGATAAAACAACGTTAATTGAAGCAACTAGTGGAAATACTGGCATCGCATTAGCAATGGTTGCCGCAGCAAAAGGCTATAAATTGATATTGACTATGCCGGATACGATGAGTATTGAAAGAAGGGCAATGTTGAGAGCATATGGTGCTGAATTACAGCTAACACCGGGGAAAGAAGGAATGAAAGGAGCTTTAGATTTAGCTAATGAGTTGTCTTCAACCATTGCCAATAGCTATCAATTTAATCAGTTTGAAAACTTTGCTAATCCAGATATTCATGAAAGAACAACGGCCCAAGAAATATGGTCCCAATCCAATAACAATTTAGATGGACTAGTTACTGGAGTAGGCACAGGAGGAACAATTACTGGTTGTGCACGTTTTTTGAAAAAAGTTAATCCAAATTGCAAAATTTACGCCGTAGAGCCCAAAAAAAGTGCGGTGATTTCCGGAGAAAAAGCAGGATCTCATTCGATTCAAGGAATTGGAGCGGGTTTCGTACCGAAAGTACTTAATACTAAATTAATTGATGAAATTATAAAAATAGATGATGATGAAGCATTTTATTATGGGCGTTTATTAGCTCGATTGGAAGGTCTTTTATCTGGCATCAGCAGCGGCGCAGCTTTAGCAGCAACTATAAAAATCGGCAAAAGAAAAGAACTAATGAATAAAAGATTGATAGTTATTCTTCCAAGTTTTGGAGAAAGATATTTATCAACAGCAATGTTTGAATCTAATACTTCAATTCAAGCCAGAAAAGATGGTTATCTTTAATGCATAATTTATAAAATGGAAAAAAATTTATATGAAGAATTAGGTCTCAAAAAAAATGCAACCAAAAGTGAAATTAAATCTTCATATCGCTCTTTAGTTAAGCAACATCATCCAGATGCAGGCGGCAAGAAAGAACGATTTCTTGCAATACAAAATGCTTGGGAAACTTTAAATGACCCTATCAAAAAGAAACAATACGACAGCAGTTTTTTCTCTTCCAGTTCATCATTTGATTCATTAAATGAAAATTGGGAAGAGAAATTTAATTCAAAAAAATATAATTCTTCACTTAAGGACAAAGAAGTTGAAACATGGATTAAAGAAATTTATAGTCCGATAAATAGATTAATTAGTCAAATAATTAAACCTTTGAATAATGAAATAAAAAAACTATCGGCGGATCCATATGATGACCAACTAATGGAAAATTTTTGCAGTTACATAGTTCTTTCACAAAAGAAGATAGAAAAAGTTGAAAAAATTTATAACAAAAAAATAGTTCCAAAGTCTATCTCAGCTTTAGGCCTCGATCTTTATCATTGTTTTTCGCAAGTTAAAGATGCGCTATCAGAATTTGATAGATATACAAAAGGATACGTAGATAATTACTTATTTGATGGAAAAGAAATGATCAAAGAAGCAAAAAGAATCCAATCAAAGATGTCTACAGAGAAAAAGAATAAAAACTTTTAGATATAAAAATTCTATTGAGTATATTCCTTAAGTTGATCTAATTTCAACCAAACATCTGGAACAGGTCTGCGCCATCGTACCTGAGCATATTCGTCTTTGAGTGAAAGAATCTCTCCGGGACCTTCAAAGACATAATTAGGAAGATCATTATCACTGGCTAATGATTCAAGACTTTTTTTATAATTTTCTCTATAGACAAAAACTAAGCTTCCTTTCTTGAGAGGTTTCTTTGGAATAGAATCTGTCATAATAAATTCAAGAAAGTTATTTGAAATTTATTATACAAAAACTTGTTTGAAAAATATTGAAAAAAATTTATACCGGAATAATAATTACAAACGTCTGAAAAATTTAATAGCCTTAAACGATAAACATTTATATGATATGCGTCTTTTACTACTTGGCTGTACTGGATTTGTTGGTAAAGAATTAGTACCAACACTACTCAATGAAAATTACGAAATATATATTGTAAGTAGAAAACCCATTAGTAAATTAAGGGTTGATTTAGATTTCAATAAGTTTAAATTTCTTCAAATAGATTTATCACAAGAAAAAAACTGGAATAACGAAAATCTTCTAAATATTTTAAGAGAGACAGATGGAATTATTAACTTGATGGGAGAACCCATAGCAGAAAAAAAATGGACTTCTGAACAAAAACAAAAGATTGAAAATAGTCGTATTAACACCACGAAATTTATGATGAAGACCCTTAAAAATTTAAAAATAAACCCAAAAGTTATTATAAATGGATCAGCAATAGGTTATTACGGTACAAGTTTATCTGGTGAATTCAATGAAAATAGTATTGAAGGAAAAGACTTTTTAGCTAATCTTTGCAAAAAATGGGAAGCAGTCGCTGCCGAAAAACCATTTTTCTCAAGGTTAGTTATTTTTAGAATTGGAATTGTTCTAGAGGCAGATGGAGGAGCATTAGGAAAAATGCTCCCTATTTTTAAAGTTGGATTAGGTGGACCAATTGGAGATGGTAAGCAATGGATGAGTTGGATTCATAGAACTGATTTATGTGCATTAATTACTCAAGCATTAGTTGATAAAAAATATTCAGGAGTATTTAATGCTGTTGCACCAAATCCAGTATTAATGCGAGACTTTTCTCAGACTTTAGGTAAATGTCTGAATAGACCTAATTTACTTCCAGTCCCTGGAGCGGTTTTAAAAATATTGTTAGGAGATGGAGCAAAAGTTGTATTAGAAGGACAAAAAGTAATTAGCAGTAAACTCAAAAATTATACTTTTAAATATCCTCTTCTTGAGAAAGCAATCTACGCCTCCACCAAGAATTAATACCGTTTGCCAAAGCACCAATAATAAGAATTGTTATCAATGGAACTACAAGAGGATTCCAAACTACCTGAATAAAATTAATAAAAATAAATATGCCATTAAATTGCATGATGATTGCAAAAATAAAAAATATTGCAAAAAAAATGACTGTAAATAAATTTATTAGTAACAAATTATCTATAATTTGTTTTAACTTATTTTGATTATTCTCCTTGGTCATTTTTTATAACAATATTCATATCATCAACCATTTTAAGACAAGCTTTGTTTTCACCAAGTCTTTTTTTGGCATTTTCATTACATGAGATCATAAACTTCTTATTTAGCTGTATAAAATAAATTGTTTTTATGATCAATTTTATTGTCTGATTGATTTGATCACTCTTGTTTTTATAATTACTGGCACAAAAAACATATTTCCCAAGCAAACGTCTTTGTGCTTCTGCAAAAGTTTTTGTAAATTGTGGCCCTTTCCCTTCAATCTGAATAACCGGTTTTCCTAATCCAATCGCTTGCTCTGATGCTGTTCCTGCCATGCTGATACAGCATCTACTTTTCAATAATATTTCGTCAAAATAATTCCAAAATATATTCACTTCTAAAAATTTATATTGGAATTGCAAGAGATTATTATCTTTTGTTTTTTCTAATTTTAACCATCCTCTTTTTTGAAGTATCTCCTTTATTTTTATTGAAGATAGAGCATTAACTATTGCAAAATTAAAATTAATTTTTTGAAAATATTTTAAATCTGACAATGCCTCTAATACCTCTAACATCAAAACTAAATTATCTAAAGTCTCAGGGAATCTACTTCCTGGAAATAATCCAATACTAAATTCAGCTTTATTTAATTCTTTGTTTTTAGGAGAAAACTTATCCATAAATGGATTACCTAAAAAAGATACTTTCTTTTTTAATTGCAAAGTTAAATCATTAGCTGTAAGGGAATCTCGCGTGTATATTTTTTTGGCTTTTTGTGAGAACAAGAAAAATTTAGAAGGCCATGGTAATTTCAACTTCCCTTCATAATGACTGGAATAAGCAACTAGATATGTAAAAAAATCTTTCTTACAAACCCAAGCAAAAAAAACTGGCACAATATCTCCAACTACAAAAAAATAATCGTATTTTTTTCTTATTTTAAAAGTTAAATATAATCTTTTTAGAAGATAAAATATTTCTCCTCCTAATATCTCAGTGATTCTTCCTTTAAAAGAATTATAGCCAATTCCTCCAGTACTAAATTCTTTAGTTTTACCGATAATTTTAATTTTTTCTTTTTCGTAATGATTTCCCAGACCAACAATTGGTAAAGCATTTACAGAATAACCACTTTTTACGAATTGCTTAGCTATCAGACTGCCAGATAGATCTTCTCCATGCCCATTACTTAATATTAAAATTTTAAACAATTTAAAATTCCAACCATTTTTTTACTTTGGTTAACTCAGGCCACTCTGGATATCTACTTAATCCGTCTTCAACAGATTCTTTCAACTCACTTTTCACATCTGGCATCATCATAGACATTTTTTTTATTAACTCAATATGATCCCTAACACCCTTATTGTTGGTAGCCAAAAGAGCTAAAGACAAATTCATTCTTGCTTGTGGATCTTGCTGATTTAATCGAACAGCTTGTCTGGCAGCTGATAAAGCTTCTTCATTATTTTTCAAAAGTAATTGCAACCATGATAAACAAGTCCAAGCAGCAAAATGATTTGGAATTTGCTGTATAATTTTTTGAAAATCTTGAACTATTGGAATTAAATCTTTCCCTGCTTTATATCTTGATAGAGCTGCATTAAAATCCTCTTCGATGGGATTAATTTCGTTATTCATTATTTATTAAACTGCAAAGGAGCTTCCACAACCACAAGTTTGAGATGCATTGGGATTTACAAAATTAAAGCCACCACCAATTAATTCCTTACTAAAATCTAATTGCATTCCATATATATATAAGAGACTTTTAGGATCACAAACTACTTGAAAGCTTTGATCAGCTTTTAATGAATAATCATAAACTTTATCATCAGGATTTATTTCATTAGATCCTATAAAATCCATCGTATAACTCATTCCACTACAACCACCTGATCTTACTCCTACCCTAAGTGCTTTTTTATCACTTTGGCCCTGCAACAAATTTGAAATTTGTTCTATAGCATCATTCGTAATTAAGATACCTTTGCCATCATCAGAATTTTTAATTTCCTGTTTAACTTCTACATTTTCCATAAACAAAGGATTTCTACTATTTATAATATAAAAACTTAATCGATATGATGCATAGAACAAACATTATCCAAACTTGATTTGTTATAATTTTAAGAAAAAGTGAAAATTGCAATAGTTGGTTCAGGATTAGCTGGTCTCACAGCAGCAGTCAATTTAGTTGATGAAGGTCACGAAGTAGAAATTTACGAGAGCAGGTCATTTTGGGGAGGTAAAGTAGGAAGTTGGGAAGATAAGGATGGCAATCACATAGAAATGGGTTTACATGTATTTTTTTACAATTATGCAAATCTTTTTAAATTAATGAAAAAAGTGGGGGCTTTAGATAATTTACTCCCAAAGGATCATACTCATTTATTTATTAACAATGGAGGTAATTTAAAATCTTTAGACTTCAGATTCCCTTTAGGTGCTCCATTTAATGGACTAAAAGCTTTTTTTACCACCGAACAACTTACTTGGGTAGATAAGTTCAGAAATGCCTTAGCTTTAGGGACAAGCCCAATAGTTAGAGGATTGATAGACTATGAAGGCGCAATGAAAATAATTAGAGATTTAGATAAAATTAGTTTTAAAGAATGGTTTTTAAACCATGGTGGAAGTGAAAAAAGCTTAGAAAGAATGTGGGATCCTATCGCATATGCTTTAGGTTTTATT
>CACBBE010000006.1 GCA_902537395.1 uncultured Synechococcaceae cyanobacterium | reverse complement strand
TTAATAATAAATCATGTAATCTCTTTCTTCTTTCAGACAATTGATTTATTATGAAAGCTCGAACAATCATAAGATAATTTAATAAAACATTCAAATAGATAAGTTTCTTTTAATTAAATATTCATGACTGAAAAAAAAAGAAAAATTCATGTAGTTGGAATTAATTCTTATAAATTTGAGGATCTATCTTTCAAATTACAAAATCTATTTCAAGAGACAGTTTCTATTGCAGTTCCAAATTCATATTTTGAAGAAATAAAATCATGGAGCGAAAATGGTTTAGAAAAAAAGAAATTATTTTTTTCGAGCAACAGTAATCAGGAACTTGTTAACTGGCTTAGATCACAAAAAACTGATGTTATTTTAATTTCAAGAGGAGATCCTCTCTGGTTTGGAATTGGGAGAATACTTCTAGAAAATTTTTCAAAAGATGAATTAAGTTTCTACCCTTCAAATACTTGCATTCAATTAGCATTTAGTAAGTTAAAGATCCCATGGCAAGATACTGTTAATGTGAGTATTCACGGCAGAGATTCGACTAAGTTAATTGAGGCTCTTAAAGCAAGACCTTCAAATTTGGCTGTCATTACAGATTCAAATAACAAAAGTCTAGAAATAATCAAAAAAAATTTATCAGAATTTGATCTGATTGACATCTATGATTTTTGGCTCTGTGAAGAAATAGGCTTCGAAAATGAAAAAATCAGGAAATTAAATCTTAAAGAGTCATTGCCCTCAGATATATCAAATTTGAATGTTGCTATTCTTTCAAAAAAAAAGGAAAATTATTCGAACAACAATCTTCCTCTATTCGGAATCAATGACAATGTTTTTAAGACTTTTGATGATAGACCAAATTTATTAACTAAGAGAGAAGTTCGCATTCAAATATTAGCTGCTTTAGAGCTCCCAAGAAATGGTGTCATTTGGGATATAGGAGCAGGTTGTGGGTCAATTGGTCTAGAGGCATTAAAGTTAAGGCCTAATTTGGATTTGTTTTGTTTCGATAAAAGGATTGGCTCAAAAGAATTAATACTAGAAAACTCAAAAAGGCTTGACGTCAAACCAAAATTTATTTTTGAGGAAGACATAAATTACACCTTGAATGCGAGAAATTTAAGTTCTTTTGAAAACCCTAATAGATTAATAATTGGAGGATGTGATAAAAAAACTAAACTCCAAATTATTAATAAACTTGCACAAGATATGGATATTGGAGACATTATCGTTATCCCAATAATAAATATTCAAACTATTAAAGAATTGAAAGAGGAATTAGAAGATAAAAATTTCAAAACAAATTTAAATTTAATTCAGACCTATAAAAGCTTAAGTATTGCAGAGGGAATGAGACTAGAACCAAATAATCCTGTTTTTCTATTAACAGGGAAAAAATAAATTCAAATAATTGTTATTTATCAGGTTTAGCCACATGGGGTAACCCCCAACCAAGTTTATTTCTTAAAACTTGGAAAAATTCGTGATCTTCAAGTCTAATAAATTTTACTGAGTGTATACTTTTTCTTATTAAAACCCTATCTTCAGGCCAAACATAACAACCAGCATTGCCATCAACAACCATTACTAATCTTTCAGGAGTTGCAGGAAAAACAGTTACTGGCTCTGAATCATTAAAAACCAATGCCCTAGATGCCAATGAATGTGGAGCAATTGGAGTTAATTGCACTACTGGACAATCAGGTGTGATAACTGGTCCTCCAGCACTTAGAGAATAGGCGGTAGAACCAGTTGGAGTAGATAAAATTACTCCATCAGCTGAAATATCCACAGGAGCATGTCGACCTATAGAAATTTCAAAGTGACACATACTTGTTAGAGGTTCTCTATGAAGAGCCATCTCATTAAGGCAAAGAGACTCCCATCTCCTCTGATCGTTCCTCATTACGCTAATGATAAAGCAAGTTCTTTCTTCAATATCCCAATTTCCAGCAATTATTTTATCTATAGCCTCATCTAGGTTAGATAAGTAAGCTTCCGCAAGAAATCCTAAATGACCAGTATTTATTGTAAGAATTGGAATTTTAGCAGGTGCCGTTTGCCTTGCAGCAGAAAGTACAGTCCCATCTCCGCCAAGAACAATTGCAAATTCCATTGATGAATCAAACCCCTCAGGGACACAATTCGTATATCCCAAAGGACGTACATGTTGATCAGGATTTGCGAAACCAACCATCCCTCCGGAGCTACTAACTCTTACAACTTCAAAATTAGATTTTTCCAATTTTTTTTGAACAGAAGTTGCAGTTTGAACAGCTAGTTCCTTTCCATCATTAACGATTAGTCCTGCTTTACGTACCAATCAAAAAATTAAAACTAGGACCATCTTAAACTAATTTGTTGGACAATCCTAATTTAAAAATTAAATACTATTAGAACTGTTCTAAGAATCTAATGTCATTTGTATAAAATTTTCTGATGTCGTCAATCTGATGTCTTACCATACAAAATCTTTCAACTCCTAATCCTGCTGCAAAACCAGTCCATTTCTCAGAATCAATTCCTAATTTTTCTAAGACCTTTGGATCAACCATTCCGCAACCCATTACTTCTAACCATTTACCTTTCCACTGGACGTCAACTTCTGCTGAAGGTTCAGTAAATGGGAAATAACTAGCTCTAAATCTTACAGGAATATCTCCAAAAAAGGCTTTTAAAAATGTAAGAACTGTTCCTCTTAAATGACTAAAATTAATGTCTTGATCGATACATAAAACCTCAACCTGATTAAATACAGGGGAATGAGTAGCATCTACTGCATCTCTCCTATATACTCTCCCGGGGGCAATAATTCTTACTGGAGGAGGATTTTTCTCTAAGTACCTTATCTGAACAGGAGAAGTATGGGTCCTTAAAAGTCGATTTTCGTCTAAGTAAAAAGTATCCTGCATATCTCTTGCGGGATGATTTTTGGGTATGTTGAGAGACTCAAAATTATAAAAATCAGTTTCTATTTCAGGGCCACTTTCAACTGAGTATCCTAAACCACAAAATATATCTATTATTTCGTCTTGAGTTGAAATCAAAGGATGTTTATTCCCAGGGGGTGTTCCAATTGAAGGGATAGTTACATCAATTTTTTCTTTTTTAATCTTTTTATCTAATGCTTCGCTGTTTAATTTATTTTTTCTTTCAGTTATTAGTTCTTGCAGATTTATCTTTATTAAATTTGCCTTTTGGCCAATAATTGGTCTATCGGCAGCAGATAATTGACCCATTGTTTTCAAAATAATTGATAAATCACCTTTTTTTCCTAGCAAGGTAACTCTCAATAGATCCAGTTCTTCATGAGTATTAGAATTATCTATATTATTTTTTGCTGTTAGAGAAAGATTATTTAGTTTTTCCTCAATTTGACTTAATGATTCAATTTGACTCACTGATATAGTAAAAATAAGTATTGCTTTATCTTACTTAAATATCGTCCATAAATAAAATGTCTTGACTAATGAAACCGTTAAATATATTAATTAGCAATGATGATGGTGTTTTCGCAGCGGGGATAAGAGCTTTAGCAAAATCAGCCCAAAGAAGAGGACATAAGGTAAAAGTAGTATGTCCTGACCAAGAAAGATCAGCTACTGGCCATGGTCTTACTTTGCAATCCCCATTAAGAGTGGAAAAAGCAGACGAATTATTTGGAGAGGATATAGAAGCTTGGGGATGTTCCGGCACACCTGCTGATTGTGTCAAATTAGCACTATCTGAACTCTTGGATCATAAACCTGATCTGGTACTATCCGGAATAAATCACGGACCCAATTTAGGGACAGATATTTTTTGTTCAGGCACAGTTGCTGCAGCTATGGAAGGCACTTTAGAAAATGTTCCTTCCATGGCAATAAGTGTTGCTAGTTTTAAATGGAAAAATTTTGAATTTGCTGGAGAAATTGCAATGAATATTGCCGAACAAGCAATTAACGATAGTTGGCCAGCTTCACTTTTATTAAATTTGAACATACCACCCTGCGAAAAAAACAAGATAAAAGAATTATCTTGGACACGATTATCGGTAAGAAAATATAAAAATCAATTTTCCAAAAGGGAAGACCCGAGGGGTGATGATTATTATTGGTTAGCAGGAGAAGTTGTTTTGGATCTTAAATCGAAAGGTTACGGTCCTAAGAATTGGCCTAGTGATGTATCTCAAATACAAGAAAATAAAATATCTCTTACACCTGTAGAACCAGATTTATTTTGGAGAGGTAATTTAGATGACTTACCTAAAATTAATAATTCATTTGTAAATCCTTCTTAAAAGCCATAAAGAAAAGCAAAGTCCAAAAAAATGAGCAGCGATAACTTGCGTGTTACTGAGAACTGATAATATTTCAAGACCAGTAATTGGGATATCAGATGTCGCTGTTATCAATTGTCCAGTGGTTTGAGAGGATGCTTGTATAAATAAGGCTCCCATAAGAGCTTGATATCCAATTAATCCAAACAAAATTCCAAATAAATCAACTATTAGACCTCGTTTTATCAATTTACCGGTTTGTCCTCTTGAGGGTCTTGCGTTGCTTGCGATTGCTCTTCCTGTTCTAACTATTAACCAACCTTGCCAAAGACTAAAAAGTAGTAAAATCAGGGATATTGTTGTAAATGATAGACCAGGCGCTAAGCCAAGCTGTCCTTCGCTGTTATTTACAACATTTGAAAAAAGTAAAACAGCTGCAACAACAACACCTAAAATGGACTGAACCCAAAAGCGTATCCATCCAATGCGCCGCATTCCAAATGAAAGGGACTGAAAATCTATTTTGTCAGACATTCATTTGATTGAATAAACTGTAATCAATCCAAATTTGCCACTAAAATCATAAAATTGCACGTAATCTTTTGATCTCTTTAATATCGCCATCTGAAGTTAAGAGTCCTACCTCAATAGCTATTGGAAGTTTTGATGGCCTTCATGCTGGCCACAGACAATTAATAAAAAGTGTAGTTGAAGAAAATCAATATACCCCAACAATTGCAAGCTTCTGGCCTCATCCCCGAGAAGTTCTTTATAAAGATATGCGTCTTAGACTTGATCTCCCTAATGAAAAACTATCTATTCTTGAAGATCTCGGGATTGAACAATTAGTTCTGATTCCTTTTGATATGGAACTATCCAAATTAAGTGCAGAAAGATTCATAAGTGATATTTTGATAAATCAATTACAAGCAAAAAACATTTCTGTAGGTGCTAATTTTAAATTTGGTTTCAGAAGAAGTGGAGACATAAATACAATAAAAAATATGATTAAGGATACAGATATTAAACTAAAAATTATTCCAATTTTAGAAGACAAGGAAGGAAGAATAAGCAGCAGCAGAATAAGAGATCTATTAGAGAAAAGTGATCTGAAAAATGCTTTAAAAATTCTTAATAGGCCTTATAGTTTTAATGGAAAAGTTGTTAAAGGTAAAGGAATTGGAAAAAGTATAGGATGGCCTACAGCAAATCTTGAAATAGATGGCAGAAAATTTTTACCTGGAGAAGGAGTTTACGCATCTTGGACAACCATAGAAAATTCCAACAAAAAAATTGAATCTATTATGAATCTTGGCTCTCAACCAACAATAAATCCTTTATTGCCATCTGCAGTTGAAGTTCATTTAATAAATAAAGATATCGATCTATATGGTTTAAATCTATCTGTTGAACCAGTTGAAAAACTTAGATCTCAAATCAAGTTCAAAAATATAGATCAACTTTCTAATCAAATTAAAAAAGATAGAGATAATGCTCTGAAAATTTTTAAAAACTACAAAAAATAAATTACAAATGCTGAATTCCAATACTAAAGACGCTGAAGATTTTAGAATTTATCAAATTATTGACGCTAATCTAGATAGAGCTAGAGAAGGACTAAGAGTATTAGAGGATTGGGCTAGATTTGGCCTAGGCAAAGAAAAATATGTTGAAAAGATTAAAAATTTTAGACAAATTTTAGGAAAAAATCATTTAGAAGTTTATAAAAAATCTAGAAATCACATTGAGGACAAATGTAAAGGATTGACACATCAACAGCAATTCAACAGAAAAACTTCTGAGCAAATTATAAGTTCTAATTCAGCCAGAGTTCAAGAAGCATTACGAGTCATAGAAGAATTTTCAAGGCTACAGAATCATGAGCTTTCAAAAATCGCTTCTGAAATTAGATATGAAATTTATAATATTGAAATTGACTTATTAAGTTATAGCAAGTGTAAGAAGTCGGAGAAAATATTAAAAGAAAATGACTTATATGTAATCACAGATCAAAAGAACAATTTATTAGAAATAATAGAAGAGATTTTAATTGCCGGAGTAAAAATTATTCAGTATAGATTTAAAACGGGAACTGATCAAGATCATCTTCAAGAAGCAATTCAGATTAAAAATCTATGTAAAAGATATAATTCTTTGTTTATCGTTAACGATAGACTTGATATAGCTCTGGCATCTAACGCTGATGGAATTCATCTTGGACAAGATGATTTAGACTTAAAAACCGCAAGAAAACTATTAGGATATTCAAAAATAATCGGTATAAGTGCAAACAATGCAGTTGATATTTCAAATGCTCTTAAGGAGGGTTGTGACTACATAGGAATAGGGCCTGTATTTGAAACTACAACAAAAAAGAATAAAAAACCTTTAGGCATTGAAAACATCAAAACATTAACAAAGGATTTAAATATTCCTTGGTTTGCTATTGGAGGAATCAAGTCAAATAATATTTCATATTTAAAAAGAAATGGGTTTAAAAAAGTTGCCTTAGTTTCGGAATTAATGAATTCTGAAGATCCTAAAGAAGACGCTATGATGATTTTAAAAGAGTTGTCTCATGAAAATTAGGGTAAATGGAGAAGAAAAGAAAATAGAACTTGATCAAGAAAATGCTCTACTATCTAAAGCTCTTCACCATATGGGATATAAACCAAACACAATTGTAGTGGAGTTAAATAATTTAATTATAAACTCAATGAAATGGGAAAAAGTGAAGCTTAAAGATGGTGATAATTTAGAAATTGTTTCAATAGTTGGTGGCGGATAAAAGAAAAATATTTAATGTATTAAAAATCTTCATATTTTTTTAAGTTTAGGCTTGAAACAATAACCAAATTTCTCCTGTTTTCGTTTTATATTCTTAATACTTAAATTTAACAATGAAAGAAAAAATTGATAACAACTCAAGGTCTCTAAAATGGGAGCAAAATGGGGAGTTAGCGCATAAAGATCTCTCCGAGCTAATTGAAAGATTAAAAAATGTAGAAAGTGAACATACCTCATCTGAGCTGTCTAGATTAGGTACAAAATCAAACATAAAAGATTAAATTTGTTAATTAGATCTTGTTTTTATAAAAAATTTGTACCAAATTAAGAATACTGAATATAAATATAAATGCCGAAAAGATTTCCAGAGTGGGTTAATACAGAAGTCGTGATCAAAGCAATCAAAATGAGAGAAGAGGGAATGCTATCAAAACAACTAAATTTATGGATAGAAAACTTATTAGAAATAGAAAAAAAGTGATTATTTAGGAAATACTTTTAATAATTCTGAGAGCCGCCATTGCTGCACCGTAACCATTATCTATATTCATAACTGCAATACCTGGAGAACAGCTAGACAACATACTATTTAAAGCAGTTTCTCCATCCTTGCTAACGCCGTATCCTACTGAAACAGGTACTGCAATTATCGGTTGAGCCAACAATCCGCCCACAACTGTTGCCAAAGCTCCTTCCATTCCAGCACAAACTATTAATACATCATATTTATTAATTTCTTCTAACTGACTCATCAATCGATGAAGTCCCGCTACTCCAACATCTATAAAAGATTGACAATTCACTCCATAAATTTCAAGCGCTAATTGTGCTTCAAGTGTTACGGCTAAATCGCTTGAGCCGCCTGAAATTATGGCAACTCTTTTATTCGTAATTATTCTATTAAAATTTTTCCCAATTGTTAGGCAATTTGCTTCTTCATAGAATCGTGCGTCATCATACAAATCTAAAAGATAATTAGCCTTTTCACTATTAATCCTAGTAATGAAAACAACCTCATTTTTACTTAATACATTTCCACATAATCTTTCTAATTGGTCAATACTCTTATCTTGACCCCAAATAGCCTCAATGAGCCCAAGCCTATCTCTTCTTTGAAAATCAAACTTGATATCAAAATTCATCTTTGTTTATCTAATTCTCCCTCATAAATCAATTCAAAAGGATTATCGCCAACATTTAGAGCAGCTTTAACATTATCTTCAAATTTTTGTTGAACTACATTTACTTCTGACATTGGTATGCTTTTCCATAATTTCTTACTTTCCCAATTTACCAATATTAAAGCCTCTTCTTTTTCTTTATCCCAAAATAATTGTCTACCCAAAAAACCATCTTGAGAAGATAACCATGGCTCCCATATTTCTTTTTCCGCATTTAGCCAAGCTGCTTTTATATCAGCAGGTACTTTAAGTCTTAATTCCTCTATGACCATTTCACTTTGAAAATTATCCATTGTAAGAGCTTTTAAATTGGGAATATCAGATTGAAAAGTTAAAACTACTAAGCAGATTAATAATAAACAAAATCTTTGAACTTTTTTTTTTAAATTTAAATTAAATCTCATTTTTTCTCAAGAAGAACTACTGAATGGCAACTTATACCCTCTTCTCTCCCTTCTGGACCCAATCTTTCATTCGTGGTTGCTTTAATCCCAATTAAATTTACATCAATATTTAAAATTTCAGAAATATTTTTTTTCATTAGTTTTATATGTGGCATGATTTTTGGCCTTTCAGCAACAAGAACACTATCAATATTATTTATTTCCCAACCATCTTGTCTTATCAAGACAATTACTTTTGATAACAAAAACAAGCTATCAGCATTTTTCCATTTTTCATCAGATGGGGGAAAATACTTTCCGATGTCGCCTAACGAAAGCGCTCCTAATAATGCATCCATTATTGAATGACTTAAAACATCAGCATCACTATGACCATCCAATCCTAAATTTTGAGGATGATGCAATTTTACACCTCCAATAATTAAATCTCTATCCTCTACTAGTCTGTGAATATCGTATCCATTGCCTATTCTAAATTTCATGAATTGATTATTTTCTTTTATTATTCTCTTACTTTGTGGGGATTTTTTGTAGTCTTCATTTGAAATTAAGTCACTTCTTCTCTCCAATGTTCTCTCAAAACTTTTTTTTCTTCTCCACGATTTAATCTCTTTATGATTACCGCTCACTAAAATATCTGGTACTTTCATATCTTTAAAAGTTAAAGGCCTTGTGTATTGAGGATATTCTAATAAAGAGGAATTATGACTCTCATCGACTAAGGAGTCTGGATCACCAAGAGTCCCTGGTAATAACCTAGTCAAACCATTAATTATTGATATAGCAGGGATTTCACCTCCCGAAAGGACATAATCGCCTATCGATATCTCTTCATCAGCTAAACATCTAATCCTTTCATCAAAACCTTCATATTGACCACAAATAATTATTATTTGATCCAAAGTGGACCATCTCGCAAGATCCTTTTGCTTTAAAACTTTACCCTGAGGGGTCATCAGCAAAGTTTTACTTTTAGGTGATTTTCTAATTGATTCATATGCCTTATAAATAGGTTCAGGTTTTAAAACCATACCTGCTCCTCCTCCATAAGGCTTGTCGTCTACTTGTCTGTAAGAACCTTCTCCATATTCTCTTAAATCATGTAAATTTACATCGATCAAATTCTTATCTAGAGCTCTTGTTATGACCCCTAAATTATTTATTAATTCAAAAGCTTTAGGGGACAATGTAATTACATCAAAATTAAAACCACTCATCTAGAATTCTTCCTCATAACCAAACTCAATTAACCTTGATTCTTTTTTTCTCCAATTTGGAATAACTTTCACAAACAACTCTAGGTGAACTGGACCATCAATTAATTTTGACATATTTGATCTTGCTGACTGACCAATCATTTTTAACATTGAACCTTTCTTTCCAATAAGAATGCCTTTTTGAGTAGACCTTTCAACAATAATAGTAGCCAAAATAGCTGTGAAAACTTTGCCATTTTTTCTTTTCATTTCCTCTCTCTTTTCTATCTTTACTGCGACACTATGAGGTACTTCTTCTCTTGTATTTTTTAACACCTGTTCTCTTACTAAATCAGATAGTAAGTTATCTAATGGTTGGTCGCAAATCGTCTCTTCGCCATAAAGTTTTGGTCCCTCAGGAAGAAAATTAAGAGCCATATCGACTAGTTCAGAACATCCTTCTCCTCGAGAAGCACTTACAACTTGAAAGTTTCTATTAATTCCAAAAAATCTTCTATATTGATCTAATCGTAAATTCCTAAATTCATTATTAACCAAGTCCCACTTATTTAATGCAACAATAAACTCAGTTTTATTTGCGAGTAGAAAGTTCAAAATATATTCATCACCTCTACCAGGTTTTTCACTTGAATCAATCACAAAAATTACCATATCAACTCCATTAATTGCAGATTTTGCGTTTTTTACTAATATCTCTCCAAGTCGATGATGAGGTTTATGCACGCCAGGCGTATCGACAAAAATTATTTGCCCATCGTTTGTAGTAAGTATTCCTTTTAATTTATTTCTTGTAGTTTGCGCTATTGGAGAAGTAATTGTTATTTTTTCTCCAATCAATTTATTTATTAAAGTAGATTTGCCCACATTTGGCCTTCCTAGTAAAGTTACAAACCCAGATCTATAATTGGTCAAAGACTTTTAATGCATCAATAATAAAATTCTGATCAAAAATGGAAAAAAAAACCATAGATTTAAAAATAGCTTCGTTCACGCAAGCAATAAGTATATCCGCACAATGGTGCAAAGAGTGGGGTGAAGATCTACTCAGCGAAGAGGTTTTAGCAGATAGAATCGCAGAGCTAACTAAAACAAGAAACGGACTTAGAGGATTTTTTGCTTATGCTTTATCAGATAAAGATTGTTTTTTGTTAGATAAACTTCCTTTTTCACTAATTTACAAACTGAACGAAGGTGGTGATGCTGTAACAGACATAGTAATAAAAAATTTAATAATGAGTTCCGCTCAAATTATTATTCATCGAAGAGATAATAATCATGAATACGAGATGACATCGGAAAACATTTCAGATAGATGCAAGGCTATTTTAAGACTGTTAGAAACTAAGTCAGTTACAAAGTCTGTCAATCAAGTCCTTAGAGACTTAGATGATATGGGCAATAGTTTTGATAATTCAGTAAAATATGACTCAGAGCAAAAGGAATTTATAAAAAAACAAATTCTTGATATCGCCCAATAAAAAAGCGTAGAAACAAATCTACGCTTTAGGTTTAATTATTTAAGTAATGTGTTTAGTCTCTTCTTCCCCCGCCTTGAAGTGCAATCATTAATCTCAAAATAAAGACAAAAAGATTTATATAAGTTAGATACATTCCTAAAGCCCCTGCAAGATATTGATCATCATTATATCTTCTTGGCATTGTATAGAAATCGACAAATGACATTGCAACGAATAAGACAGTTCCAAATCCTGCAATTATCAACTCTAGTCCTGAGCCTCCAAAAACGCCAGGAGCAAAGAATCCTCCTATTAATTGAACAAACATTGCTATAAGCAGTCCTATTAACCCAAGACCAACTACTCCACTTAGTGCTTGACCAACACTATCACTCATTCTTTGGCCAGTGTAAGAGGCAATAACGAAAGTTATTCCTGTAGCTAAGGCAGCTGTTCCAACAGAACCAATACCAATAGTTCCTATTGCTAAAGCAACTATTCCACTTAGGGTGAATCCAGTTAACAAGCTAAATCCTGTTAGTAAAGGTAGAGCCTTCGCATTATTTGCATTATTTGCAGCGCTTGTGGCTATAAAAAACAAAATCAATTCTGCAATTAATGCAATTATCGAAAGAGGCTGGAAAAGCCCAGGATTTGTTGCTATGAGTGAAACACCTGCTAAAACTCCTAAAGAAGTTAGAACCATACCTCCACCAACGTAAGGTAGAGCTTTTTGAACAACGTTAGGTCCAACAATTGAACTAGTTTGTGCTTCACGAATAGCCTGATTGAAATTACTACTTGCTGGCATTTTCTTTTTAATACGTGGCCTTATTCTACTTGATTTTTAAAATTTCAGGGTACGGATCTCCAGAGTTATAAAGTTATTGATAAGCCTCAATAATTTTTTGAACTAAAGGATGACGAACTACATCTTCAATAGTTAAATAACAAAACTTTATTCCTTCAGTTTCAGAAAAAATCCTTGATGCTTCAATTAAACCGCTTTCCTGATCTTTTTTTAAATCAATTTGAGTAATATCTCCATTAACAACCATTTTTGATCTTTCACCTAATCTGGTTAAAAACATTCTCATTTGTGAACAAGTAGTGTTTTGTGCTTCATCTAAGATAACCATGGAGTTGTCTAAGGTTCTACCTCTCATAAATGCTAAAGGAGCAACTTCAATAATTCCCTTATCAATTAACGAATTTGTTCTATCAAACCCGAAAATACTATGTAAAGAATCAAATAGAGGTCTTAAATATGGATCAACTTTTTGTTGCAAATCACCAGGTAGAAATCCTAAACTTTCACCAGCTTCTACAGCTGGCCTGGTTAAAACAATTTTTTCAATTTTTTTCTCGTTCAATAGTCTTGCTGCGCAAACAGTTGCTAAAAATGTCTTACCAGTTCCAGCTGGACCAATTGCAAAAGTGAGATCAAAGTTTTCTATTGATTCAACATATTCTTTTTGCCTTATAGTTCTTGGTCTTAAATATCTTCCTTCTTTAGAACGCGCAAGAACTTTTTTCCCAAGTTCAGCATGTGAAGACGACTCTCCCATATTTAGAGAACTTAAAGCCGCTTTAAGATCTACCTCTGGGACTTCTAACCCTTGTTCCCAAATTGGTCTTGTAAGCTCTACTAATGCTGACGCTCTCTCAATTTTTGATATGACCCCGTTCATTTCAAGTTGTAACCCTCTTATAGTTAAAGAAACTCCTGTAAGAGACTCAAACTTTTTTAAAAAAGAATTACCAGGTCCAGATAATGCTGTAGCAGCATCAGAGCTTGGCAAATCTATTGTGAAGTGACCAGTTTTGGAAACTTCCGACATCTAGTTATTTTTTTGAGAATTAAAATTAATCAACCCACTAGCTTTAAGCTTCATCACTATCGCTTGCAGGGTCACTACTATCATTTTCTTCGTCTTTAATTTTTGCTTTAGCAACCTTTTCCTTCTCAATCTTAGACTTACCAATAGCAATAGAAGGTCTTTCTTTTTTTTCTAGTAAACCGCCTTTTTCTAATAAAGATCTTACAACATCAGTTGGCTGAGCTCCCTGCGTAAGTCTTGTTCTTAAAGCTTCTGTATCAAGCCTAGTTTCTTTAGTTCTGGGGTTATAAAAACCTAGTTCTTGTAGAGGTCTACCATCTCTTCTGGAAGTACTATTGCATGCAACAATTCTGAAACTTGCCTCTTTTTTCTTTCCAAAGCGCTTAAGGCGCAGTTTAATCATTTTAAATTAATGCGTTTTTAATAATAATATCATTTAAAGGTAAAAATATAGAAACTATAAATCGGCAAAACCTTTTTTCTTTTTATTATTTTTTTGTTTTTTCATTGGCTTATTGCCACTCATCCCTCCCATTCCTGGCATCCCTCCCATTCCTGGCATCCCTCCCATTCCTGGCATCCCTCCGTTAGACATTTGTTTCATAAAACCTCTCATTCTTTGAAAATCGGCTAAAACTTTATCTACATCTTTTGCTTCATAACCGCTACCTTGAGCGATTCTTTGTCTTCTTGAAGGGTGAGCGGCAAGAACTTCGGGTTTTTGTTTCTCCTCAAGAGTCATTGACGAGATCATAGATTCTATTTTCTTAAGTTGATCTTCTCCATCTTTTATCATCCCATCATCTATTTTGTTCATTCCAGGAATCAATTTAATCAATCCACCAAGTGAACCCATTCTTTTAATTAATCTCATTTGCTTTACAAAATCATTAAAATCAAAAGTCGCTTCTTGAAGTTTCTTTTGCATCGCTTCTGCATCAGCAAGTTCTACTTCTTTTTGTGCTTTTTCAACAAGTGTCAATACATCGCCCATGCCTAAAATTCTGCTGGCCATTCTCTCTGGATGAAATGGTTGCAATGCCTCTATTTTTTCACCTACACCTATAAATTTGATTGGTTTACCACTTATTTTTTTTATCGATAAAGCGGCTCCACCTCTTGAGTCACCATCCAACTTAGTTAATATCGCCCCTGTGATTCCTACTTTTTCATGAAATGATTTTGTTAAGTCCGCAGCTTCTTGCCCAATCATTGAATCAACAACAAGCAAAACCTCATCAGGATTAGAAACTTCTTTTATTCGAACCATTTCACTCATCATGGAATCATCAATTTGGAGTCTTCCTGCTGTATCAATAATTATCGAATTAAAATCATTTTCACTAGCGAAATTCAATGCTTCCTTTGCTATTTCTTCTGGTTTGCTATTTTTTTCTTTAGCTGAAAAAACTTCCAATTCATATTGGCTTCCCAATGTTTTAAGCTGCTCTACAGCTGCTGGTCGATAAATATCTGCAGCCACCAAAAGAACTTTTTTATCTTTTTCTTTTAAATAAAGTCCTAATTTTCCTGTTGCAGTTGTTTTACCCGCTCCCTGAAGTCCAGCCATCAAAATGACTGTAGGACTATTCTCATTTTCATTTAATGGAGAATTTTCATTCCCCATAATGTTAATCAATTCTTTATTTACAACTTCAATAAATTTTTGACCTGGGTTTACACCCCTAACTACTTCTTCTCCAATAGCTTTATCTTTGACATCTGATATAAACTCTTTTACTACAGACAAACTAACATCTGCGTCAAGGAGTGCTCTTTTTACCTCCTTCAAGGCATCGTTTATATTATTTTCACTAATTTTTGCTTCGCCTCTTAAACCCTTTACTGCGTCTTCAAAGCGTGACGAGAGTTCATCAAACATTATTAAAAAGTATTTTTAATTATTATAGATGATCTTGAAGTTTGTAATTACAAGCCGCTCACGAAATCAACCAATTTCCACGATTTATTTGAAAAACCCAAAATATATTTAACTTTAAGGGGATTTAAAGATGTTTCATTAATAAATTCTCCAGAATTCTTTACTAACCTCTCTAGGTAATTCAATTCTACTAAAACAACTATCCGAGATGAAGTTTGCGATTCCAAATCAATTTTACGTATTTGGGAATTAATCTCCTTATAAATTCCTTTCTTGATATCGTTCTGTCTTTCTTCGATTGTTCGATCAATTAGACCTTTACTAACAATCTTAGAAAGATTAATTTCCCCCTTTCCCGCTAAGTAATTACTTTTATTAAGAAGCCATTCATTAATTAAATTTTTTATATCTTCTAAAGAAGGTGAAGCAGTATTAAGTTCTTTGAATTCATAAGAAATAATTGAAGTAGATTTCTCAGAAATAGAATTCAATTTACTTGAAGGATTTTTTTTTATTTCTGGAATAATATCTATCTCACTAAGCTTTTGATTTTTATCTTTTGCAATTAAAGGTTTTTCAGCAATAGATTCGTCCTGAATAGATTTTTTAAAATTATTTCTTAAAAATCCAATACCAATACCAAATGCAAATAAGATCAAAAACGCATAGATATAAATTAAATACGGCGACCAATTAATTATCTCTTTATCCTTTAAGAATTCCCCAAAACTAAACTTTAATTCAGCAATTTTTTCAATTAAAAAATTATAAAACTCAATTGGTTTTTTCTTAAAGTATTCCTCGTTGAATTCTGACTCTTTGGTCTCAACCTTTTCATAGCCTTGTTTTATGCCACCTGGCCAAGGTAATCTTCTTTCATCAATATTCCCCAATATATTATCAAAATCTTCAGCCGTTTTTGTGGAGGATTCCATCTCAGTTTGTTGGTTTTGAAGATTTGATCTAATTGCAATTTTATTTGATTTCTTTTCTAATTTTTCAATAAATTCTTGAATTTCCCTATCTTCAAACCAAGAATCTAAATCCACCTCTTGTGAGTCAATGTCTCTATACCCAACTAAAACATCATTCTCTAACCAATTTTTACAGAAAATACATATCGCTTCTAACTTATTTCCAGGATAATTATTAAGCCAATCTCGTAAATTTTCATCAGAACTACTTGAAAACCTTGCAGAGGCCTGGTCTATATCAGCTAAAAGCAAATCTAAACAACCAACTAGAGGCATTGAATCAAGACCTGATAAATTTAGTTTCTTTAAAATTCTTCTCGCTTCAAATAATTTTTCTGGCTTTCTTCTAGAGAAACCAATAGCTGTTAAGGATAGAAAAGCTAAAAATCCAGCTTCTAATGATCCTCTTTTTTGTAATTCAAGAAACAAATCAATCTGTTCTTGTACTGTCAAAAATGGCTTAATTTGTTGAAAAAAAACTTCAAACTCTTGCTGATTTAAATAATCTTTATATTCAGATTTATTATTACCTTCCAAACCACCTCTTTTGATTATTAAATTTTCCAACATAATTAGGCCTTTTTTATGAGACTCTTGATCATTTAGATCTCTACTAAGTAGATCTAGGATTCTGTAAGGAAGCAAAGCAACCAAATCTTCTTCAAGTTCTTTTCTTATTTCTCCAAGCTTTCCCATTCTTTGTAGAAGTTGTATACCTTCATGTAAAAAGTCTGCCGCGTTCGAATAGGATCTAAGCTGTTGTTCTTGAATTGCAGAATCTCTAGCTGTTAAAGCAGCCAATAATGTTAAATCAGCTTCTCTACTACTTCCTAAAGCTGGAGTTTGTGGGGGTTGCAATGCTTTTCTCGTAATTTTAAAAGCTTCTTTTGGTGAACCTGATTCCCAAAGAAGTATTAATCCTGCTACTTCTCTATTTGAGGAAAAATCCAATCCAGAATTCCCATTTAATAATAAATTTTCGTACTCTCTTCTGCTTTCTGGATCTGTAAGTAGATCGGCAGTTAGGCGAAGCAGCTCAGATCTTTGGGTTAAAACTTCATAAGTAAAACCTTCATCAGGTGTTTTATCTAACCGCAATTGAAACGCCCTTAATATTTCCTCAGAAGTTGCAGAGGGGCTTACGCCAATTAAACGAAAATGGTCTAAAGGAAGTTCCAAACAAATATCCTATTGAAAATTCTTAGACAAATTTTATCAAGTTAAAAAATTTTTTCACAAGGTCTTACAGAGTTATTAAAAAAAATCATGAAAATCGCCCATCACGGCTTAGAATGTTAACAAATCAAAACTTCGTTAAGGTATTTTTCTTGGAAACACACGTAGAGAGAATCTCAAATCTTCAAGACATAAAAAAAGCCGAATTAGATCGAGAAACTGGATTATTCCTTTATGAAGACATGACGCTTGGTCGTAGGTTTGAAGATAAGTGTGCAGAAATGTACTACAGGGGAAAAATGTTTGGTTTCGTTCATTTATATAACGGTCAAGAGGCTATAAGCACGGGAGTAATTGGCGCTATGAAAAAGAAACATGATTGGTTTTGTAGTACCTATCGCGATCATGTTCATGCACTAAGTGCGGGTGTTCCCTCATTTGAAGTAATGAGTGAACTTTTTGGTAAATCCACTGGTTGTAGCAAAGGCCGAGGTGGATCCATGCACTTATTTTCAAGAGAGCATCACCTACTTGGAGGATATGCATTTATTGGAGAGGGAATTCCAGTTGCCTTAGGGGCAGCCTTTTCAAGTAAATACAAAAAGGAAGTTGCTGGAAATAGTAATAGTGATGCGGTAACTGCAGCATTTTTTGGGGACGGGACTTGCAATAATGGGCAGTTTTTTGAATGTTTAAATATGGCCCAGTTATGGAAATTACCCATAATTTTTGTTGTTGAGAATAATAAATGGGCTATTGGTATGGCTCATGATAGAGCTACTAGTAATCCTGAAATCTGGAGAAAAGCGTCTGCTTTTGGCATGCACGGAGAGGAAGTTGATGGAATGGATGTATTAGCAGTAAGAGGTGCAGCACAAAGAGCAATTGAGCGAGCTAGGGCAGGAGAAGGTCCCACACTTTTAGAATGTTTAACCTATAGATATAGAGGGCATTCTCTTGCAGATCCAGATGAATTAAGGTCTGAAAAAGAGAAGGAGTTTTGGGGTAAACGAGATCCTATTAAGAAATTAGCTCAGGAAATTATTGACGGTAAATTCGCTACGGAAGAAGAATTAAAAATTATTGAAAAGAAAATTGATGCTGAAATATCGGAGTCAGTTAAAAATGCAATTGAAGCTCCTGAACCTCCTTCAGAAGAATTAACCAAATATATTTGGGCAGAAGATTAGATTAAATACCACTAGGTAATTTTCTGGTTAAATTCCTTAATTTTCTTAGTGCCTTAAGTTCAACTTGTCTTACTCTTTCTCTAGAAACTTCTAATAATCTTCCAATTTCTGCAAGCGTATGTCTCTCATTTGCATCAAGTCCAAACCTCAGTTTGAGAACATGTTGTTCTTGCTCGCTTAAATGACTTAACCACTTACCAAGTTGCTCTTGATGCATTTTCTGTTCAACTTGGTCTAAAGGCTCTTCATTATTACTATCTGCAATTAAATCACCTAAAAAGCTCCTACCATCATCACCATTTACTGGAGCATCTAAACTACTTGTCGATAAAGCTTGTCTTAAGACAGAATCCAATTCTTCAACATCAATTTCCATTGCCTCTGCAATTTCAATTCTGCTTGGCATTGCACCAAGCTTATGAGCCAAATCTCTACTAACTTTTCTAATAGAAGCTAACCTTTCACTTAAGTGAACAGGTAAACGGATTGTTCTTGATTGACAGGCAATTGCTCTTGTCATACTCTGCCTAATCCACCAAAAGGCATAAGTAGAAAACTTATATCCTCTTGTCGGATCAAATTTTTCAACAGCCCTCTCTAACCCAAGAGAACCTTCTTGTACTAAATCAAGTAATTCCAATCCTTTACCTTGATATTTTTTTGCCACACTGACAACTAATCTTAAATTAGCTTTCATCATTCTTTCTTTAGCTCTTCGACCAATTTTTATAGTTCTTTTTTGCTGAGTTGTAAAATCATTAATCTTTTCATTTAATTGTCCATCTTCTGTAAGAATCATCATCTTCTGGACTTGATTACCCAATTCAATCTCTTCGGCAGGTGTTAATAAGGGGACTCTACCAATATTCTGCAAATACCAACTTATTGGATCATTACTTCGCCTTTTAGGTTGTTCTGATTGGGTTGGTAATGATGAGATCATTTTTTTGACCAATTTAAGTAGTAAAACTCTCCTACATTTTTAATGAAATGGCCAAATATTTAATGCGCGCTTCAGATTTCAAGTAATATTTGTACACTTATGTGTTTAAAGCTATAAATAACTCTCTTAAATTGTTTCTTTCAAGATATTTGTCTCGTTTTTATATTTCTCATTAATTTTGTCAATTCATCACCAATAGCAGAAGCATTTGAACCACTTTTGCACTTTGATGCAGCAAATGAATGCAAAAGTACATATTTAGCAAAAAAATCTGTTGATATATTTCTAAACAAGGTTAAATCAATAGCAGAACTACCAGCTACAAAACCAGATAAAAGATCCCCCAATCCAGCTCGAGCTGTCTGAGAATCGGTTCCAAAAAGTTGCCATACTTTTTTATTATCAGCGACTATGCTGTTAGCTCCTTTTAACAAAATACTGATATTGAATTCTTTTGCCGCATCACGAGCAAGCCCTACATTGGTCTTGGATTTAATATTAGGGAATAATCTTCCAAATTCTTTGCTATGTGGAGTAATCCATGTCTTAAACTTTCTCTCTAAAAAGAATTGTGTCCCCAACTTAGATTCCGAAATTCTATTAAGTGCATCTGCATCTAAGATCAATAATCCTCCAAAAGCCATAAGATAATCTTTTGATTTTTGCCAATCATCATTATCAATTCCTATTCCTGGACCAACAGCTAATGAATCAAAAGCACTGAAATCAATATTCTTTAATGCACTGAATAAAGTTGCATTTCCATTTCGGTTAGATTGCATAGTTTCTTTTAAAACTATTTCTGGGGCAACTTGCCAAATAGATTCTGCAACTATCCCAGGAAGGACCGCAGAGATATATCCTGCTCCACTTGATATGGCCCCTTTTAAAGCCAAGTAAGCGGCACCAGGATATTTTTCACTTCCGGCTATTAGTAATGTTCTACCTCTTTGATATTTGTTGGAATTTTTTGGCAAAGAAGGTAAATCAATATTTTTTATATCTTTGTAAGTAACCTTAAAAATCTTTTTATCAATTTTGGTCAGCTTATTAGTAGCAATCCCAATATCTATATGGTGCAATTCTCCAATAAAAGGTAAAGCAGAATCTTGGGTCAACCCAATCCTATAAAGACCAATTACCAAAGTATAGTCTGCCTTTACTGCGTCTTCTAAAAAAGGCTCTCCTTTATCAGGACATAATCCTGTTGGAATATCAATACTTATTACCTTTCCAGATTTTTTATGAAATTTTTGATTAAACAGTTTAATTAATTTATCATCAACTTTTCTTGTTTGATTATTACCAAAAACTGCATCAATCCAAAGATCTTTCCCGTTTACATCAGGAGGCTCTACTAATTTTGTGACACCAATAGATGTAAGATAATTAAGGTGGTCATTTGTTAGTGTTTTTTTTATCGGGAATGGACACCATACCTGAACATAAAAACCTTTCAAAAAAAGCTCTCTAGCTATTACTGCACCATCCCCACCATTATGCCCAGGACCTACAAAAACAGTTATTCCATTCTTTAGAAGAGGTTTCCTTTTCAAGAGCCATCTACTAATTTGAATACCAGCTTTTTCCATCAATGCTTCTTGAGGCATTCCATCAGAAAACATTTCTTTCTCTAACATCAACATTTGCTTTGAATCAACAATTAAATGTTCAGAGTCAATTGTTGGCCATACAATTTCGTTCATAATGAGTACAAAGCAATTGAAGAACTTTTCAAAATTTAAACTTCCATGTATAAGACACAAAAGGATAAAAAATTAGAGAACTTTTTTTCTTCTAATAATAAAACTAAAAAGAGGAAAAATATTATTGTAGGTCTTTCTGGTGGCGTAGATAGTTCCCTTTCAGCTGCTCTTCTTAAAGAAAGAGGCTGGAATGTTGAGGGACTAACTCTTTGGCTAATGAAAGGACAAGGCTCCTGTTGTTCTGAAGGATTAGTAGATGCTGCTGGCCTTTGTGAAGATTTAGGAATTGATCATAAAATAATAGACTCAAGAGAAATTTTCGAAAGAGAAGTAATTAAAAAAACTACTGAAAGCTATGAGAAAGGATTCACTCCACTTCCATGTTCGATGTGCAACAAGAATGTGAAGTTTGAAGAGATGCTTAATTACGCAATAAGCAAAAAAGACTTTACTCATATTGCGACCGGACATTACGCAAGGATAAAAAAATCATCTTATGCTGAAAAACCTTACTGTAAGAGCTTTGTATTTAAAGACTTCCTTCTACTCAGAGGTGCTGATAAAAACAAAGACCAAAGTTATTTTCTTTATTCTCTTTCTCAAGAAGTACTAAGCAGATTAGAATTTCCTCTTGGGGAAATGAAAAAAGAAGAAACAAGAAAGGAAGCATTGAGATTAGGCCTTAGAACTGCTCAAAAACCAGAAAGTCAAGATTTATGTTTAGTTGAGCATTATGGATCAATGCAGAGATTTATCGACAAACACATAGAACCCAAAGGAGGCGACATTGTGCATGTTAATGGGAAAGTCCTTGGGAAGCACAATGGTATTCAGCACTTTACAATAGGTCAAAGAAAAGGTTTGGGCATCGCTTGGCCGGAGCCATTATATGTAAAAAGTTTAGACAGGGATAAAAACACAGTTTATGTAGCAGATAAAAGTGATCTTTTTAATAGAGAAACAATAATTAGAAAGGTAAACTGGGTTTCAATCGAAGAACCTAAAGAAGAGATAGAAGTAGAAGCACAAATTAGATATAGAAGTCATCCAGTAAGAGGAACTTTAATACCTTTGAAAAATTCAGATAATCCAACTACAACATTTAAATTAATTTTTGAAGAAAGTCAAAGTTCGGTAACACCCGGACAAGCTGCAGTTTTTTATAAAGGAGAAATTTTATTAGGTGGCGGATTAATTAATTAATTTTCCAAAAGAAATTTAATCCCATAAAAAATATAAACAATAACAAAATAGGTTTATCTCCAAATTTTGTATAGAAGGTCTTATCGGATGAAAAATTAGGGAAAACTACTTTTTTTTGCTCCACATTTAAATCTAGAAGTTGAATTATTTTTCCATCATCTTTAACTAAACCCGAAGGACCAGTATTTGATACAAGTAGATTATCTTTTTTATTCTCAATACTTCTCAATCTTGCCAAAGACAGGAATTGATTATAAAGCTTAGTTGGATAGGGATCTAAATTTGCTGCAGTTATTATTAGTTTTGCGCCGCTATTAATAGCCTTTCTTATTTTCAATCCATCACTAATTTCATAACAAATAGCAACTGCTAAGGGTTGTGTAAATTTAGGATCAAAAAATCTTGAATCAGAGCCTGGTTGAATTCCTCCTAATGCAGATAATCCTCTTGAAAAACTATCTAGAAATCCTGGAACTTTTTCACCTAGTGGAACAAGTCTATTTTTATCAATAAATGTGGTAAAAGATTTATCTCCAATTTGAAATCCGAGTAAAGAACTTCTTAACTCATTATTAGAATTTCTGAAACCTCCTGCCAAGGTATTTACCTTAAAGCCTTTAGATAAATAAAAATTATTATAAATAGTCCCTTCAGGAGCAACGAAAAGTTTTACTTTATTGGCTAAAGCATACTTTTGAGCAATAGATAGTTTTTCTTTAATAAGTTCATCATCTTTTTTTAATTTTTCTCTTGTTGGGAGGTTGGTTTGCCAAATAGCTACAGGATATTCATAATTTCTTTTAATTGGAGTTGTTAATCCTCCATATAAATGTAAGAGAAAAATAACAAAAAGTCCGAAAATAAATATTTTTTTAAAATGAAGTTTTCTTCTCCATCTACCGTGACTAAAAAATATCCAAAATCCAATTAATATTTGTAATACGCATAAACCACTTGCCCCAATCCATCTTGCCAAACCAGCAAGATAAATATCACCTGGAACAAGACTCTCGCCTAAACCTATCCAAAAAAAAGGCGTTTGAGAAAGTATCAATTCACCAATCCCCCAAGTTAAAGATAAAAAAAATACTTTTAGAGTTAAAGGTAATATTTTCATTTTAAAAACATCCTCTTTCCAGAGAATAATTTCAACTAACAAACCCCATAAATAAACTAATAACCCACCCAGAAAAGCACAAAACAATAATATTGAAATGGTGATTGTTAAACTTGCAAGCCATGAAAAACCTAGCCATGTTAATGGATGAAGATCATATAGCCAAGAATGACTTATCAAGATAAAGAAAAACCCCCAACAAAAATTTGCTATTCTCCTTTCACTTCCTTTCCATAAAATAAATAATGATATCGGCATAAAAATCAGCCAAAAATGGGTTGCAACAGAAATACCTCCTAAGATGCCACCTATACATGGGTAAAAATATTGTTTTAAACTTTTAATTTGACTTGGGATTAACAATCTAAAATTTCAAATTTAATTTTAAAATCACTCATTTATTGTACCTTTATTCTGTAGTATTAGTTTTAGTAACATTCAAAATCTTTGTGAAAGAAGTATTTATCAGTTTTGCAATTTTTGTTTTTTGTGTTTCATTAACTATTTTCAGTCAATTTAATTCGCCTCAAGTTGTTATTGCTGCTGAATCAGAAAATCAATTAATTCAACAAAAGCCTCTTGCAAAATCATCAAATGTTTCAAATAATAATTTATTTGAACTAGACCCATCAGATCCAAATCCTATACTTTTCGCTATGGCAGAAGAAACACCACTAGACAGCAATTCAAGGACTACAGAAAGTGGTCTAATTATTGCAGATATTGTTAATGGAGAAGGAGATGAAGCTAGTGCTGGACAAACAGTTACTGTAAATTACACAGGAACTTTAGAAGACGGGACACAATTTGATACAAGTATCGGAAGGGCTCCATTCAGCTTTCCCTTAGGTGCTGGAAGAGTAATAAAAGGTTGGGACGAAGGTGTAGCAGGCATGAAAGTTGGAGGTAAAAGAAAATTGACAATACCTCCAGAACTTGGATACGGGTCGAGAGGAGCAGGAAATGTAATACCTGCTAATGCGACTTTAATATTTGAAGTTGAATTATTAAAAGTCAATTAAATTAAGTAAGAAAAATATCTAAGACTTTTCAATTTAGTTAATCTCCAAGTAGTATATATACAACATCAAATATTTGAAATGTTAAGTAAATTCATCAATTCTTTTCTAAATAAAAAATCCCCAATGACAGTGCATGCTCACTGTGACGGTCCTTGTGGTGTTTACGACCCAGCATCTACGAGAGTTGCAGCTGAAGCAGTTTTATCAATGACAAAAAAACTTATTGCATTAGAAGCTCCTTCTAGCACTGATTCAGCAGAGTGGGCTGCATATAGCAATACATTTTCTAGATATGTTGCAGTTAAAGAAGAGCAAGCAAAAGAAACAAAGAAAGAAATTCTAATTTTATGGACAGATTACTTTAAACCGGTTCACTTAGAAACTTATCCTGACTTACATGAAACCATTTGGAAGGCTGCCAAATTATGTAGCGCATGCAAAGTTAATATTGACTTAGCTCAAGCTGAAGAACTCATGAGTTATGTAGAAAAGATTCATAGTATTTTCTGGGCTTCAAAGGGAAGATCAGACGCTTTTGTAAAAGCTAGTTAAACAGAATTATTTTCAAAATTTTTTTTGATTTTATTTTATTTTTTTTAGGTTTAAGAAAAACTGCCATTATTAGTGGCGAATCGATGTTACCTTACCTAAAAGAAGGTGATATTGTATTTTTTAAAAAATATAAAAAGAATAAATCAATACTTAAAAATCGACAAATAGTTATTTTTAATCATCCACTTAAAAATAAATACCTAATAAAAAGAATAAGTTCAGTAAATCAAAATAATATTGAAGTAATTGGTGACAATATTGAATTTAGCGAAGATAGTAATAAGTTTGGATTAATCAATAACGAAAAAATAATTGGTATCGTCACCTCTAAATTAATTATTCCTAAATTAAAAAATTTTTTAATTCAAAAAAACAGAAGCACTTTTTTGAATCCAAAATAATCCCAAAGAAAAGGAAATCCCTCCTGCTAAAGCTATTAATCTTTTAATAAACTTTTGACTTGCTTTAAAGGTGGTAAAAGATATTAAACAAGTAAAAAGATTCATACTTATTAGTGAACCAATCAAATATGAAATCAAATATAAGCAAGCGTTTGTTAAAGGTAGTGCTAAAGCAGGAAGAACTGCAATAAAATGTGAACCTCCAGCAATACCGTGTAGCAAGCCTAAACCAGTCAAAGCATGTGAGTGCTTATTATTTTTTTGTTCCTTAACATGAAAGTGAAAGTGACGATGGGCAATTCCATTCTCATGCTTATGGGAATGCGAGTGGATACTTAATTGAAAAGAATTTTTAATAGCAAATACTCCAACAATTAGAAGAGAAATTCCAACTAGAAATTCGGCAATATTAGAAAATTTATTTAATGGCGTTATATCTTTAAGAAAAATCGCTAGAAAAGCTAGCAAGAGGACACCTGAAGAATGTCCTAAGCCCCATGAGAAACTATTTTTAAGAGCTTTTTGGGGATTATTAATCGCTGCTGGTACCATTGCAATTAGATGATCAGCGCCACTAACTACATGCACAAATCCTGCAACTATACCTGTTAAAATTACAGCCTGCATTTATATTCAGTACAACTCTGTTTATTCAATTTTATAGCACGATTTGAAGTCAATATTAAATAGATTTAAATAATTTCTTGAACGATTGTTCAATATCAGTTTCTCTCATAAAAGTTTCACCAATTAATACTCCCTTGATTCCAATAGATCTAAGCGATTCTAAATCTTCGGCACAATTAATTCCAGATTCACTTATTGGAATTATATTTTGTTTTAAAAATATATCTGCATATGTATGCATCAATTCTATTGATATTTTTAAATCCGTTTTAAAAGTCTTTAAATCTCTATTATTTATTCCAATCAAATTAAAAGATTTTAACTTTAAAATCCTTTCTAATTCATTAGAGTTATGGACTTCAACAAGAACACTCATCTTTAAATTATCAGCAATTTTCTTTAAATAAATTAAATCGTCATCACTTAAAATCGCAGCGATTAATAATATTGCATCAGCACCAGATACCCTTGCTTTATAAATCTGATAAGCAGAAATAATAAAATCTTTGCAGAGTAGAGGGAGATTAGTTGATCTCCTTACATTTTCGAGTATTTCATAACTACCTTGAAAAAACCTTTTATCGGTAAGTACTGAGATACATGATGCACCTAATCCTTCATAACAAATCGCTATGTTTTCAGGGTTAAAATCCTTTCTAATAACTCCTTTACTCGGGCTAGCTTTTTTTATTTCAGCAATAACTCCTGGTTTTATTTTTGACTCCAAGATATTATTGTAAAAATCTTTGGGAGTAGGAAGTTTTTCAATCTTTTTGATGAGATCTTCTAAAGAGACTATTTTTTTAAAATTCTTAATTTCAATATCCTTGTGCCATACAATTTCTTCCAGAATGTTTTTTGCTTGTGCTTCTCTATGAGGTACAGCATATTCTAAATTTTCTACCCTTACTGTTGGATTTGGTGGCCTGCGTCTTATCTCCATTAATTTTAGATATTATTTTATTTGAGAAGCAGCTTGTTTATATGCGACCTCAACTACTTCACTAAGAGTAGGATGAGTATGAACTTCTTTAGATAATTCAATTACATCTTGGTTCCTTGAAATAGCATTCGAAATTTCTTGAATTAAATCGGATGCATGTAACCCAAAAATATGAGCCCCTAATACTTTCCCATTATCTTTATTGAAAATCAACTTTAGCAATCCATCACTCTCCAATTCAGCCAATGCTTTTGAATTAGCCTTAAAGAAACTTTTGACAACTCCCAAAGTAAAATTTTCTTTGGCAGATATCTCTTTAGCTTCAACTTCAGAGAGACCAACTGAACTTATCTCTGGATGAGTAAAGGTTGCTGCAGGGATACTTTTATAGTTAATTTCGACATTACCACCGCAAATATTATCAACAGCAATAGTACCCTGCGCTGCAGCTGTATGGGCAAGCATTAGTTTGCCCGTTACATCTCCAACAGCCCAAATATTAGGTATTATTTCATCACCAATCTTAACTCTCATTTGATCATCTACAGGAATGAAACCTTTTACTGTTTCGATACCAACCGACTCAAGATTTAAGTTATTACTATTAGGACTTCTGCCAGTTGCAACTAGTACAGCGTCAACTTCTAAAGTTTCTGCAACTTCCTTAGATTTTGCATCCGTCAGTTCTATTTTTACAGGACATCCAGGTGTTATTTTTGTCGCAAAGACATTTGATTTCGTGTCTATATCTCTTTCTTGAATAAGGTTCTTCTTAGCAATTTTTGTGATGTCTGGATCAAATGTTGGCATAATACTCTCCAAAGCCTCGATCATAGTAACTTCACAACCAAGCGCGGTATAAACATCAGCAAATTCTAGCCCTATATATCCGCTTCCAATAATTGCTATCCATCTTGGAAGCCACTCAAGTTTAACCGCATCATCGCTAGTAAATACGGTCCTATTATCCAAAGTTATTCCACGGGGCACAAAAGGAGAAGAGCCTGTTGCTATAACAATATTCTTACATGTGAAAATTTTATCAATTCCGTTTTTATCTCTTACACCTACTTTTTGATTTCCTTCAATTCTTCCAATGCCTAAAATAATTTCAACTCCACTCCTTTTAAGAGTTTTTGTTAAATTTTCTCTAACATTTAAAACTAAATTATTTGCATGATCTGCAATTTTTGATCTCTCGAACCTTACTGGTGAAGCGTGTATACCAAATTTAGCTAAATGTTCATAATTAGCTATTTCTCTAACTTTTCCACTTGCAGCCAAAAGAGCTTTAGATGGAACACAACCCTTGTTAACACAAGTGCCCCCCATATCAGAAGATTCTACTATTGCGACTTTCAGTCCCTTACCAGCAGCATGTTTAGCGGCATCAAAACCTCCATATCCTGCTCCTATTACGATTAAATCAAAATCAAAACTTGAATCAGTCACTTTTTATTTATTTATTTAGAGGTGTATGCGACTCTTTTTCGTTCTAGTAATAACGGAACTGCAACACAAGCCACATTCAATGATTCTACAATCTCACTATGCGGAATTGTAATTGTTTCATTAAAAGCTTCTTGAATTTTTTTATGAATACCTTGACCTTCATTACCCAAAATTAATGCGGTACTTCTAGACCAATCAACTTCCCAGTAAGGTTTTGAAGGTTTTTTTGAACTCTCATTATGGCTACTAGTAGAGAAAATCTTAAATCCTACATTTGATAATTCAGACAAAGACTTAAGTAAAGAATTTAATATTTCTTCTTCAATTCCATCAAATCTTAAAAATGGCAGATGAAAAACTGCACCTGAGGATGCTCTTAATACCTTTTGGCCTAATGGGTGCGCACCTCCAGCTAAAAAAATTGCATTAACACCCGCAGCTAAAGCGGTTCTAAATAAATTACCCATGTTCCCAGGATCTTGAATTCTGTCTAGAACAAGAACAAAATCATCTTTCTTATTAAATTTATAATTAGGTATTGCTGAAATCTCCACTAAAGCTGCTATCCCATCTGGATTAATTGTTGAAATCGCAGATACCAAGACTTCCTCTGAGACAATATTTATTAATGACTCATGAAATTTTTTGCTTAGATTTTGATTCTTTCTTAGCCATTTTTCGGTAACTAAAATCTTAGAGGGATTTTTTCCAGACTTCAGCAATTCTTCAATGAGATGTGTACCCTCTATGCAAAAAAAGTCTCGATCTTTTGGAGATGATCCTGTTTTGAATGATCTAAATCTTTTAACTAGATTATTATTTTTACTAGTTATTTTGAAAAAAGTATTTTCTATGAGTAATTTGGAAGAATTTGTTATCAACTATATTTTAATTACATAAATATTTTGATCAATTATTTATTAAATTTTTATTTCCCAAGAAATCAAAAAATACATTTTCACTTTTAATTAATATTCATGACGTTACATAGGGTGGACTTAATATTATTAGTTTGTCATGATGAATCTAATAAATTAAGTCTTAATGATTTGCGGAAGCAAAACGAAGTCATATCTTAAATCGCAAAATTTAAAGATTCTTGGCCAAGGCAAGTTAAATGGAATAGTTGAAATTAGTGGTGCGAAGAATTCCGCCTTAGTTTTATTAGCCTCATCATTGCTAACTAATGAAAAAATAATTCTTGAAAATGTACCTTTTCTCACTGATATTGAAAAGATGGGGAATATCTTAAAGAATTTAGGAGTGAATTTAGTTCGTAAAAACAACCAAGTAGAAATAGATCCAACTACTATTTCGATTAAAGAACTTCCTTATGAACTTGTTAAAGGATTAAGAGCTAGTTTCTTTTGTATAGGTGCACTATTAACTAAATTTGGAGAAGCTCAAGTACCGTTACCAGGTGGATGCAATATTGGTTCAAGGCCAATAGACGAGCACATTAATGGGCTAATCGCATTAGGAGCAGACATTATTATTGAAGAGGGAATTGTCAAGGCAAAAACAAGGGGGGCCAAAAATAGACTTCATGGGACTCATATTAAATTAAATTGTCCAAGTGTGGGTGCGACTGAAACTTTAATAATGGCAGCATCTTTAGCCAAAGGAAGAACTACTATTGAAAATGCTGCTAGAGAGCCTGAAGTTCAAGATTTATGCCAAATGCTTAATAAAATGGGGGCAAAAATTTATGACTCCGGTAAAGAAACAATTATTATTGATGGTGTTAATAAGCTTGGCGGATGCACCCATAAAGTAATTCCAGACCGAATAGAAGCTGGAACTTTTCTAATAGCTGCTGCTGCAACTTTCTCTTCAATAACAATTTCTCCAGTAATCCCTCATCATCTTGAAGCTGTTACTCATAAACTTCAAGAGAGTGGAAGTAAAATTACGATTAAAGGTAATTCGATTTCTATCAAGAGTAAAGAGATTAAAGGAGTAGATATTGAAACAGCTCCTTTTCCAGGCTTTCCTACTGATCTGCAGGCACCATTTACAGCTCTAATGACAATCGCAAATGGTGAATCAAAGATTACTGAAACAATTTTCGAAAACAGAATGAATCATATTTATTTACTCAACGAAATGGGAGCCCGTATAAAACTGAACAAAAACGTAGCTCACATCAAAGGTGTTAAAGCAATTATTGGGATGAATCTAGTTGGCTCAGATTTAAGATCATCAGCTGCATTAATAATTGCAGGAATCATGGCAAAAGGTAGTAGTAAGATATATGGATTAGAACATTTGGATAGAGGTTATGAAAATTTTGAATTAAAACTAAAAAATTTAGGTGTAAAAATAACTAGAGAGATCAGTAAAAGTATTTTTGAAAATAATGAATATGAAATTGAACATAAATCTGAGAATCTTTCAAAACTCGAAGCAGCTTAGTCTTTTCCAAAATATATTTTTGAACTAAGGAAGTTGATTCAAACGTAAGCAATGTTAATTAGTGAAATGCAACTCAAAAATAATATAAACAAAACTAAAAAGCGATTAGACCAAATTTTATTTAAACCTTTAAATTTGAATTCATTCATACCCAAATTCCGCTATTAGATCCAAATGTTGTCAATATAGTCACTGCAATAAAAAGATAAGGGACAAATTTAAAGGATAATTTTTTAGCTTGGATTTTAGACATTTGTTTTTCTTATAAATATAACAAAATATTACTAATAGTGAAGCTATCTCCTTTTAAAAAAGACTTTTAAGCATATTTAATCACAAAAATGTATCATAAATGTCTAAATTTTCTTTTTTAACTTATTTCTTGTCAGCAAATGCAATAAATAATCCTATTTTTTATCGAAAAGATTAACCATTAAAAAACGTTAGCTTGTTAACTGTTCCTTGAGCAAAATAATAGTCAATAAATTGATTTTTGTTATAATAAAAAAGTTCATTTTTTCAAAAGCCTTGGGAGCGTGGTGGAATTGGTAGACGCACCGCACTCAAAATGCGGCACCTTCGGGTATGTCGGTTCAAGTCCGACCGCTCCCACTTTGATGAATACCTATAGTCGATTCGATATATCTTTCAAAAAAGGAAAAGGTTGTTGGCTATGGGACAAAACAGGTAAAAAGTATCTTGATGCAGTCGCTGGTATAGCAACTTGTAGTCTTGGACATAGCGATAGAGTTTTAAGAAGAAGGTTATCAACTCAACTAAAAAAGATTCAGCACATTTCTAATCTCTACAACATTGAAGAACAAGAACAATTAAGCAGAACTTTAACGAATATGAGTTGCGCTAAAAGCGTCTTCTTCTGCAATAGTGGTGCAGAAGCAAATGAATCAGCAATTAAGTTAATTAAAAAATATGGTAATACAACAAATAAAGATAAAGAGTCAATTATTCTCGCAGCAGAATCCAGCTTTCATGGAAGGACGCTTGCAGCCTTGAGTGCCACTGGACAGCCCAAATATCAAAAAGGTTTCGAACCAATGATTCAAGGTTTCAAATTTTTTAAATTTAACAATTTTGATTCGGTAAAAAAATTATTTGAAGAGTGTGAAAATAATGATCAAAAAATTTCCGGCGTTTTAGTTGAACCATTACAAGGGGAAGGCGGCGTAATTCCTGGAAATAAGATATTTTTTAAAAGCCTGAGAGAAATATGTGATAAATATAATTCTCTTCTCATTTTAGATGAGGTCCAAAGTGGAGTAGGTCGAACTGGGAAAATGTGGGGTTATGAGAATTTAGGAATTGAACCTGATGGATTCACCCTTGCTAAAGGATTAGGAGGAGGACATGCAATTGGAGCATTATTGGTAAAAGAAAAAGCCAACATTTTTTCTCCAGGAGATCATGCAAGCACTTTTGGAGGGAACCCATTCGCCTGTAAAGCTGCCCTAACTGTATTAGAAGAAATAAATAGAAGAAATATTATCAACAATGTTTATCTAAGAGGGGAACAATTAAGTGCTGGGTTTGAAGAATTGTCAAAAAAATTTCCAAATATTATTAGCGGGAAAAGAGGTTTAGGTTTAATACAAGGTATTGTGATCAATGAAGATTATGCTGATGCAAAAAAAATTACACTAAAAGCTTTTGATAAAGGATTACTGGTAGTTCCTGCAGGAGGAAATGTTGTAAGGATTGTTCCTCCATTAGTTATATCTAGAAGAGAAATTAATATTCTTTTGGATAAGCTAAATTCAATTTTTGAAGAGTTGTAGCAATTTAAATTTTGAAAAATGCAAATTTAAAAATTTTTGAATTATTATCTCCTAAATATGAACGGGATAATATCAGGTTAGGTTTATCAAGAATTAAAAAAGCACTTGAAGAACTTGGTAATCCTTGCAAAAATATCCCTGCGATACAGATTATTGGAACCAATGGGAAAGGATCAATCGCGGCATATTTAGAAAGTATACTTTTTGAAGCTAAAAGGAATTTCGGTGTAACGACATCTCCTCATCTTTTGGATGTATGCGAGAGGATTAGAGTTAATAAAAAAAATATTAATAAAACTGATTTTGAAAAAATCTATAGATTAATTGAAAAAAAAATTTCAAAATTTGAATTAACTCCTTTTGAAAAAATCATTTGCTGCGCACTAAATTTTTTTGACTATAAAAAAGTTGAATTACTTATTCTTGAAGCTGGTTTAGGGGGACGATTAGACGCGACAACAGCCCATAAATCTAGACCAATCATCGCTATTGGAAATATTGGCTTAGACCATAAAGAATTTCTTGGAGATACGATTGAAAAAATTGCCCAAGAAAAATTAGCAGTTATTGAAAAAAACTCAGTTGTCATCTCATGCAATCAAAATAGTCAAGTTGAAAATTTAATAACCAAAAAAGTTAAAGAGGTAGGAGCAGAAATTATCTGGAAAGATTCAATTTCAAACAGCTATGAGCTTGGATTAAAAGGAATTTTTCAAAAGCAAAATGCTTCAGTAGCTGTTGGAGCAATTGAAGCGCTGAATAATTTGGGATTTAATATAAAAGAAAAACACATATCTGAAGGTCTTAAAAAGACAAATTGGAACGGAAGGCTAGAAATAATACATTATTTCAACAAAGAAATTCTTGTAGATTGTGCGCATAATTATCCTGCTGCAAAAGCACTCTCTAATGAGCGAAGTAATTGGGAGAATGAAGATAAAGGAATTTTTTGGATTATAGGTGTCCAAAGACAAAAAGATATTTACGCAATATTAAAAACACTTCTAAAGAAAAATGATCGCTTATTACTTGTGCCAGTTCCAAACCAACCTAGTTGGCAATTAAATGAACTCTCTCAGATTAAAGAAATTGACTTTCAAAAAACAATTGAATTTAAAACATTCGAACTTGCCATTGAGTATTTATTTTCCCTAGAAAAATGGCCATCTAATCATCCTGTTCTAACAGGTTCTATTTTTTTAGTTGCTGAATTTATTAAATTTGCGAATAAACAGAAATGTTAAATTTTAAATTGTTCTTTTATTTCCCAACCTTCCAATTTTCCTGGATTTAATAGCCCTTTTGGATCAAATCTTAATTTCGCTTTTACTTGATCTGCATCTACCACTCCGAGACCTCCGCCTTCAACTGTTAAAACATGAGGATTAAAAATAAACGCACCAAGTTTCTTGCAATCTTCCATTATTTCATTTAATTCTTCTACCCCATTCCACTTTAATACAGGCAAAGCCGCTAATCGCGGTGATCCCTGTTGAGAAACTGCCTCTAAATGCCAAAGAACTTTTTTACCCCATTTTTTTCTCAAAAAATTAATCAATTCTAGTTCATTATTAAGTGGCAAAAGCATCTGTAAATACGTCCAATTTTTATCCCTAGACCTCATATGAAGAGTTGTATGATTCCATACGACTTCAGAAATTCCATTGAGGAGCTTTTCTTCTTCCCCAAGTAGGGTAGATTCAACTTTAAATTTTTTACAAATTAGCCCGATGGTTTTTATTCCTCCAAGAGTAGATTGAATTAATATCTTGTGACTTCTAGATTTGCTTTTAAACCATTTTGGCATTTGATCTACAATTTCTTTTTCAAGAATTGCTCCTAATTTCAGATTAATTGCTGCGCTAGTAAGAGTTTTTAATATTTCTATTGTTTTTTCAAATTCAATACAGTCTATAACTAATGAGTACCACTTACGTTTGATATCAGTCGCAAGTAATAAAGAAGTAATTATTCCATTAGTACCATAAGCATGATTTAGAGGTTCGGATTCTTCAGCATCAAATTTTAATAATGAAGGTTTTTCATTCATGGTTACTGCCTCTAAACCTATAAGATTTCCTGGATCTCTTAAAAATCCCCACCTAATGGATCCAATACCTCCTGATCCACCTGCAATAAAACCTCCAATTGTTGCAGTTTTCCAAGTACTAGGAAGTAACCTCAATTCCCTCCCATATTTCTCTAATTGTTTATTCAAATCCCCCATAATACAGCCAGACTGTACTTTTACAAAACCTGTATCCGGATCAAATTCTTCTAACTTATTAAATTGACTCATTTGCATTACAACTCCTTTAAATAATGGGACAGCTTGTCCATAATTACCTGTACCTGAACCCCTTAAAGTAAGAGGGATAGATAATTCCCAACAAATTTCTGCTACTTCCTTTATCGCTTTGTAATCACTAGGTCTTACAACCAAATCAGCAATACATTCGTCTAATTTTTCAGTAAGGATTGGAGAGTAGTTATAAAAATCTTTTGAAAGTCTTTTTACATCGGATTTATTTTCAATAATCTTTAAGTTTTTGACTTCTCTAAATTTATCTATAAATTTAAGTTTTGATATCATTAATAAAATTTTTAATGCTACATATATAAATTAGCTAATTAGCAATATAAATCGCCGTTTATAAATACTTTTCTCTTCAAATTGCCCGAAAAAACATCTGCCCATCTTTGTGCATCTAAAATGACAAAATCAGCAGGACAACCTTTTTTAATTAAACCATCCCATTTTAAATTTAATAATCTGCTTGGAGCTAAAAAAATAGAAGATAGAGTCATTCTCTCCCAGGGATTTAGTTGAAGCATAGGCATCGAGCAAGACAACATATAAAAAGGGTCAAAATTACCAAATGGGTACCAAGGGTCTTGAACATTATCACTACCAAGAGATACATCCACATGCGATTTTTGTAATTGCTTTATTGGGGCAACTGGTCTTTGTAATGAAGTAGTTTTATTACTTCGATTAAGCAGCCAAAAATTTGTTAGGGGTAAAGCAATAACCTTAATATTTTTCTCAGCCATTTTTTCTCCTAAATTTAAAATCTCTCTATTACTTAAAGAAATAAGACTGCTCAAATGACTACAAGTGATCGGAATACTATTAATTTTTAAATTTTCGATTGTTTCTAATAGAACTTTTATTCCTGCTCCAGGTTCAATAATTGATTCATCTATATGTAAATCAATTTCTAATTTATATTTACTCGCAAGAAGAAGCATCTTTGATAAAAATTTGCTTGTATTTTTTTTATTGAAAGGGGGTACAATAACACCTCCTAAAATGCCTCCATTAGAGGAAAATATTTTTGCCAAATCTTCTCCATCAGTTGTATCCCAGAATTCCAATGGAGCTAGAGCAACATATTGTAAAGTCAACTCAGATGAAAATTTTTTTTGTAATTTAAAAAGTTCAATCCAAATATCAATAGATTGACCTTTGTATGTATCAATATGACTTCTAATTGCTCGGTATCCATTTTTTATAGCAAGTTTTAATGATTTCTCAACTCTTTTAAGAACCTTATCTGTAGTTCTAGTTTTATGTTCTTCAAGATTTACTGACAATGCTCCTCCATAATTTGATTCCAGATTAGGGAAGTCTGCCCATGTAAAAGATTTATCAAAATGCGAATGCGTTTCAACAAATCTTGGGAATAAAATATTTTTTGGTTTTGTAATTTTATGTTTTAAAGGCTTTAACTCAGAAACAAATCCATCCTCCCAACGAATGGAAACTGAACATAAATCCTCAACATCGATAATAAGGTTATCTATATCTTCTATTAAACAAAGGCTTCTGGGAATAAGAACCTCAGCTGTGTTGGAATTTCTCAAATTTTTAAATTTTCTTTCATTTTAAATCATAAGAAAACTTTGCTGAATTAGAAATAATTCAAATTTCGCTAAAAGATAAAAATAACTATGAAAAATTACCCTTGAGTTGTTAAATTTATAAATGTGAGGCGGGCGTCGCCAAGTGGTTAAGGCAGCGGCTTGTGGCGCCGCTATTCGGGGGTTCGAATCCCCTCGCTCGCCCTCAAAAATATTGCAGCAAAATTATTTAACTTGTAATTTTGAATTAAAGAATCATAAAAATTTCCTAGCAAAGTGCTAACAAAAACAAAATCAGACGAAAAAAAATCTCAAAAGAATTCAACTACTGGCAGTTATTGGATAACCACATTTGGATGCCAAATGAACAAGGCTGATTCTGAAAGAATGGCTGGAACATTAGAAAAGATGGGATATACCAGAGCAGATAATGAATTAAATGCCGATTTGGTCTTGTACAATACTTGCACAATCAGAGATAATGCGGAGCAAAAAGTTTATAGCTTTCTAGGAAAACAAGCAAAAAGAAAGCATAAAACACCAAACTTAAAACTTGTTGTAGCAGGTTGTCTTGCGCAGCAAGAAGGAGAGTCCTTATTAAGAAGAGTCCCAGAACTTGATCTTGTTATGGGGCCTCAACACGTTAATAATCTTGAGAATCTTCTGGGGAAAGTTGATTTAGGAAATCAAGTTGCTGCCACAGAAGAAACCTTCATTTCTGAAGACATAACGAGTGCCAGAAGAGAAAGCTCAATTTGTGGATGGGTTAATATCATTTATGGATGTAATGAAAGATGTTCATATTGTGTAGTCCCCTCTGTAAGAGGAAAAGAGCAATCAAGATATCCAATTTCGATAAAAAGTGAGATCCAAAAATTAGCTGATGATAATTTTAAAGAAATTACTCTTTTAGGTCAAAATATTGATGCTTATGGTAGAGACCTTCCAGGAACTACAAAAGAGGGGAGAAAGGAAAATACTCTAACTGATCTTTTATATTATATTCATGATGTTAAAGGAATTCGCAGAATAAGATTTGCTACTAGTCATCCAAGATATTTTTCAAAAAGGTTGATTAAAGCTTGTTATGAACTTGATAAAGTTTGTGAACATTTCCATATTCCCTTCCAAAGTGGAAATGATGAAATCTTGAAACAAATGTCAAGAGGATATTCTATTAAAAAGTACAAAAATATTATCGATAATATAAGGTCATTAATGCCAGATGCATCAATCACTGCTGACGCAATAGTTGCTTTCCCAGGAGAAACCGAACAACAATATCAAGATACATTAAAACTAATATCAGAAATTGGTTTTGATCAAGTAAATACGGCAGCATATTCTCCAAGACCAAATACGCCTGCAGCTGTTTGGTCGAATCAACTTTCTGAAGTGGTAAAAAAAGCTAGATTACAAGAAATTAATGATTTAGTCGAAAAAACTGCTAGGACCAGAAATCAAAGATACATCAACAATATTGAAAGCGTTTTAATTGAAGGTTTAAATCCAAAAAATTCCTCGCAAATTATGGGTAGAACTAGAACAAATAGATTAACTTTCGTAGAGATTCCCAAAAACATTCATTTTAATTTTTCATTGGGAGATGAGATAGATGTCAAAATAAATGAAGCAAGACCTTTTTCTTTAACAGGCAAACTTTATTAATAATCTTTTTTAAATGATAGGGGGGCAAAAAAAATGTATTGGCTTAATATTTGGTGGGAATTCCAATGAGCATGAAATATCGATATCCTCTGCACAAACAGTTTTTCAAGCATTTAATTCAAAAATAAACAAAGAACGCTATACAGTTAAAACCTTTTACATTAACAAATATGGAGATTGGCTTGATAGTCATATCTCAGAAAAAATACTTATTGGTGAAATTGAAAACAATAAAACAAATAAACAAGAAATTTTTAATCAGAAAAAAATTAATTTCCTTGACGGAATTGAATTTCAAAATGTTGATGTTTGGTTTCCTCTTTTACATGGATTTAATGGTGAAGACGGATCAATTCATGGCTTACTTAGATTTACAAAAAAACCTTTAGTCGGATGTGGAATTATTGGCTCTGCACTTGGAATGGATAAAATATTGATGAAAACAATTTTCTCAAATCTCAAACTTCCACAAGTTAATTATCTAGTTTTCCAAAATGAAGATTTCAACGATAAGAAAGTAAAAAATAAAATAATTAATGAAATTTTAAAAAAATTAAAATTTCCTGTTTTTGTTAAACCATCGAACTCCGGATCATCTCTTGGCATCTCCAAAGTCAAAAATGAATCAGAAATATTACAAGCATTAGAAAAGGCTCGGGGAATAGATCCAAGAATATTAATAGAAGAAGGTTTAGAGGTAAGGGAGATTGAATGCGGAATAATTGGGAATTCAAAACTCTTAACCTCTGAGATAGGCGAGGTAAATTACGAGAGTGATTGGTATGATTACGATTCAAAATATCACTCAAATAATAAAATAATTATCCCAGCCGAAATAGATTCTAAAATCACAAAAGAAATCAAAGAAATTGCTATTAAAAGTTGTAGAGCACTAAATATTTTCGGTTTTGCAAGAGTAGATTTCTTTTTAGAAAAATCTTCAAATAAAATTTTGCTAAATGAAATAAATACAATTCCTGGTTTTACAAAAAACAGTATGTTTCCAATGCTTTGGGAAGCTTCAGGTTTAAAAATTGAACAACTTGTGGCTAAACTGGTAGATATATCTTTAGATTTGTAATTTAGATCAAATGTTGCATGGACTACTTTGGTTACCATTACTTTTAATTTTCATTTTATTAACTGCACTTGGATGGTTAGAAAGAAGAAGGCAAAATCTTTTTAGAAGTTGGGCGAGTGATTCTGAACTGTGCAAGTTAGACAGTTCAGGTGCAGCTTCCTTAAAAGATGGTGAGTTAAAGTGGAGCTTATTTGAAGCTGGTAAATTTGAAGAAAAAGATTGTTTTAAAATCAAGAAACTGGAATTAGTTGAATTAATGGCACTAACTTCGGGAGAAGCTCCTCTAACAAGTGAATCTCAAGGTAAGTGCAGGTTGAGATTAGTTGGGGATGGGAAAGAGATGGATGTACCATTTTCAGATGCAGAGCAAGCGAGAGAATGGATGGACCAACTGATGGAAAAAGCTCGATGTGATTTGTGAAAAACCAAAAAGGAATCAAAAATAGAAGCTTTTTTTTTCTAATTCCATTTTTATTCTTAACAAGCTTATTAAGCATAAAAACTTTCAAAAAAGTTGATCTTCAGGACATTAGGATTTCTGGTAGTGAATTATTTTCGCAGAATGATGTGGTAAAAAATTCATCTTTAAATTTTCCTATCCGATTAATTTTTATTAAAACAAATTTGTTAGAAAAAGAGTTAAAACAAAATTTATCCCTCAAGAATGTTTCGGTAAACAGAGAATTATTTCCTTTTGGTTTGAAAGTTCATATTAATTCAAGAATTCCAATAGCTTACGGTGAGAGAATATTAAACAATGAAAAAATATTAGGCTTCATTGATAAAGATGGAATTTTTATAAATAAACAAAATGTGGATGAAAAAAATTTTAATAAACTTACAATACAAGTCTTTGGATGGAAAGAAAAATTTAAAAAAATATTATCTGAAATTTTTATTGCTATAGAAAATTATGAATTAGAGATAGTTAAAATATCTTTTTCATACGATGGTTTTCTAACTATTGAGGAAAAAGATTTAAACACAATATTCTTAGGATTAAGGCCAAATTTAATCAACTATCAATTACAAATAATCAATAATCTTAAAAATGAGTTTAAGAAAAGTAGCTTTTCAAAAAAAATAGATAGTATTGATCTTACTAATCCAGATAAACCAAAAATAAAAGTGTTCAAACCCTAATATTTAAAAAGGGATTTTGAGTAATTTTTTTTTAATTACTGTAGTGTTGATATGGGTTTTGCATTCAAAACGAAATATTTAACAAATAAATATTTTTGGGATTTTCCTCAACAAATTCCTACAGATGAGCGCAGTAAGCTCATAATGCACCCAATACTATTAATAGATTCTTATTAAGAGATGAGCTTCGGTAACAATCCAAACTTTGATCAATCGAGAGAAATCCTTCCAAGCCAAAATGCCAAAATAGAAGTTATTGGTGTAGGTGGTGGTGGCAGTAATGCAGTTAATAGAATGATAAATAGTGATTTAGAAGGTGTTTCATTTAGAGTTCTCAATACAGATGCACAAGCCCTACTTCAATCTTCTGCAGATAGTAGGGTTCAACTTGGACAAAACCTCACTAGAGGATTAGGTGCAGGTGGGAATCCAAGTATTGGGCAAAAAGCAGCCGAAGAATCCAAAGAAGAGCTTCAACAAGCTCTAGAGGGATCTGATCTAGTTTTTATAGCCGCGGGAATGGGTGGAGGAACTGGTACAGGTGCAGCTCCAGTTGTTGCAGAAGTAGCCAAACAAAGTGGGGCTCTAACAGTAGGCATAGTAACCAAACCATTTTCTTTTGAAGGCAAAAGAAGAATGCGGCAAGCAGAGGAGGGGATCGCAAGACTAGCTGAAAACGTTGATACTCTAATAGTTATTCCAAATGACCGATTAAAAGAGGTTATAGCAGGAGCTCCTCTTCAAGAAGCATTTAGGAATGCTGATGATGTTCTAAGGATGGGAGTAAAAGGTATAAGTGACATAATTACTTGCCCAGGATTAGTTAATGTTGATTTTGCAGACGTAAGATCAGTTATGACGGAAGCTGGCACTGCGCTCCTCGGAATAGGTATAGGTTCAGGAAGATCCAGAGCTATAGAGGCAGCACAGGCAGCAATGAATAGTCCTTTGTTAGAAGCAGCTAGAATTGATGGGGCTAAAGGCTGCGTTATAAATATTACTGGTGGCAAAGACATGACTTTAGAAGACATGACCTCTGCATCTGAAATTATTTATGATGTTGTTGATCAAGAAGCGAATATTATTGTTGGTGCAGTGGTAGATGAGGCAATGGAAGGGGAGATACAAGTTACTGTAATTGCCACAGGATTTGAAACAACCCAACCATTAAACCAACAAAGAATAAAAAACAGATTATCTAATCAACCCTTATATAATTTTTCAGACAATAAAGAATCTGGAGCCAGTATTCCTGAGTTTTTGAGATTAAGGCAAAATAAAAAGATATAGGTTAAAAGGTAAAATAGAGTGACTCGGTTATCTCGCCTGCCTCAAGCATCCCTTGTGGCTGCTACCTTCCGGTCCTGACCAGGTTTAGGCGTTAAAACCGCGAAAGGCCGAGTCAAAAACATACTAGCAATTCTTGATTAAAAAAGATACATAAATTTATTATGTTACCTTCAGACCTAGTTAACTATAAAAAAAATTCTCGCAAAATAATTGCGCTTACTGCATGGGACTCCATTTCAGGATCTATTGCAGAACAAGCAAATGTAGATCTTGTACTAGTAGGAGATTCATTAGCAATGGTCTGCTTAGGATACAAATCGACATTACCATTAACTTTAGAAAATATAATTTATCATACTAATGCTGTTTCAAGAGGATTTAAGAAGAAAATTGAGGAACAACCTTTACTCGTCTCAGATATGCCTTTTCTGACTTATCAATGTGGTGAGGATAAAGCTGTTGAGTATGCAGGGAAAATCATTCAGAGCACTTATGCAAAAGCTGTAAAAGTGGAAGGAGCTGAACCAGAAATACAAAAAGTTATTTCTAGATTAATAAGAATGGGAATTCCTGTTATGGGTCATATAGGTCTTACACCACAAAGCTATCTAAATATTGGATTAAGAAAACAAGGAGAAAGCTTAGCAAGCCAAGAAAAAATCAAGAAAGAGGCTTCAATTCTTGAAAAATTAGGATGTTTTTCAATAGTTCTTGAGCATATTCCTGATTTGCTGGCTAAAGAAATACAAAATTCTTTATCTATTCCCACAATAGGTATCGGTGCAGGTAATTATTGCGATGGGCAAGTAAGAGTTACTGCAGATTTGTTAGGCCTCAATGATGATCAACCACCATTTTGCCAACCAATCATCCAAGGTAAAAAATTATTTAAGGATAAATTAAAAGAATGGGTAGACTCTGAAAGATTTAACTAACCACATACATTTTGTCATAAGTAGAAAATCGCCAAGAATATAGTATTTGCAATAGTTTGTAAGGATATAAAATATCTATTAAGCGTTTCATTTATTTACCTACAATGCAATGAAATCTTCTATTGTCGCTTCTATATCCTTGAGTTGGGCTGTTCTCCCAACGTCTGCCTTCTTTTTCACAGGCCTCTGCACTAGCCATTTCAATTTTTTCAAGTGAATTATATCCTCCTCCTTTAGTAATTTGAATTATCAACCAATGACTTTCAGCATTAACAGCAGTAGGTAAAACAAATGCTGCTAATAAAGGTATGAATAATTTACTCATAAAAAAAGAGAGTTTTATCTCTATATGTTAGATCGAATGTCAATGTATTTTATTCCAGAGATTTGCTTTACCTTTTGTTAAAGAAGTTTTTGCAGCAGTTTATAAAATTATTTAAAATCGCCTAAATAGGAGTGGTACCAATGATTTTGGTTATGATCGAAAGGGTATAGTTAATCTTAATTAATGTCATCCCACCACTTAAACATAGAAACAAGAACTTGATTGCTTAGTTCCATCCCATTAGGCTCACTTAAAAAGAATCTATTCCCCTTTCTCACTAATAGTCCACTTTCAAGGAACCTTTCCCATTCTTCGAGTAATTTACTGAGGTTGCTCTCAAATTTTTTATTTCCCCAGTTTTGTTCTCTAAAGACCTCTTTGATATCTACGCCCTCTTTGAGTCTTAATCCCAACATTATTTTCTCATCAAGTTCTTTATAGACAAACTCCTCATTAGTTAGGGATGAATCTAAATTATATTCGTATTGTCTAGTTACCCATTCTTTGTATTCTTTACTAACTCTTGGTCTAGTTAAC
>CACBBE010000005.1 GCA_902537395.1 uncultured Synechococcaceae cyanobacterium | reverse complement strand
GGTCCTTAAGCATGGATTTAAGTTGTTCGGTATCTAATTGTTCAAGATAACTTCTCATTGCCAACCAAGATCTTCTACTTTCTAACTTTCCAGTTTGTTTAAATAAATTTGCGGAAACTTGATCTATCAATTCTTTATGAGTCATATTTATATTCTTCATCAAGTTCAATGACAACACCATTAAAAAATTCTGCTAATAATTTTGATGGGTCTTGCATAGATATCTTTCTATCTACTTTTGATAATTTCTTTTTGATTGGATTTAAGTTAGTCATAGAGATTCAGGTAATTCAAGTTCTTCAAAAGTCCAACCTTCTAATTGAAGGTCATGCCATTTATCCCAAGCATTATCCAAATACATTTGAGTGGATGATTTAATTGCCATTGGCTCACCAAGATCATTTGCATAATATGTATGAGCAAAAATTCTCATACTATTATTTGGAGATTTTTTATTCCTTATAAATAAAATTAATCTGCTGCGATCTGGGCTAAGCAACCAACCACTTGGGGACTCATTACGATAACCGTAAGAAAAATTAGTCCAAACATTTGCTCCTCCTAAAGTCATTACTAAGTAATACATGCGTACTACTAATATAAATACATTAGAAATGGATCGTCAAGTATTTTGGCAAATAAATTATTTACGCTGATAGAGAATAAAAACAGCTCAGTTATTCTAAAAAAATAAAATACCCACCAAAAGCCTGTTTTATCCAGGATTTTGATAGGTAACACCGGATCCCCGTCAGTTCTCTGCTGCATCGACCTGGAAATGCCAGAAGAGGATTCAAAGTGTGCTTTCGTTTCCGATTACGAGATCGGTTTACTACCGCATCACGACAGTATCCTCATGTCGAAAGAGAGTCAGATCAGAGCACATAAAGAAGAACTTAACCAAAGATCAAGTAGTCTAACTCTAACTTATTTTCTTATGCATTTGGAGATGGCCAAATATCTCTTACCATAGTTAATAAAATTTGAGCTTCATCATATCTTTCTGAATGCGTTTTACCATTTAATAAAAATGTGATGTGAGCCATTTTTCTTCCCAGAATTTCGCGAGATTTTCCATAACAATGAATATTAGAGCCCTCAATTTCAGATAACATTTTAATTCTGGTTTCCATTGAGATTGGGAAATTCTTTTTTAACCCCAGTAGATTAATCATAATTGCACCTTCACAATTCATTTTAATTTCAGGTGGCATTATCCCAGAAGAAATGCAAACATATTGATCAAACTGACTTGAAGTGCAAGCTTCAATAGAGAAATGAGCTGAGTTATGTGTTCTAGGAGCTATTTCATTAATTAAAAGACCATTATCTCCATAGAAGAATTCAATAGCTAAAACTCCAACGTAATTAAGTTCATTGACTATTGAAGAGAAAATATTTATTGCAAATAAGTTCAAATCATATTCATTTGTTCCAGGTGCAAGAACCCAATCACAAACATTATTTGATTGGAAAGTCTCAACTATTGGAAAGAATCTTATCTTACCGGTCCTATCTCTCGAACCAACAAGAGCCAGTTCTTTTTCATAATCTATCCATTCTTCTATTAACCATTCATTAGAATTATTCTCTGTTAAAAAAGAATCTAAATCATCTTTTGTTTTTATTTTTCTGTTCCCTTTGCCGTCATATCCACCTTTATTTGATTTTGCCATTAGAGGATAAGTCCAATTATTGGTTTCCTCATCCGAGAGATTTTTAAAATCTTCAATACTTATCCATTTTGGGCAGGGAATATTCATTCTTTGTATTAATTTTTTTTGAGAAAACCTATCTACTAATGGCTTAATTGCATTAAGGCTTGGGACAAAAATATCTTTATTCTCAATTAAATTTAATTTATCAATTTTTATCCATTCATTTTCAAAAATTATTTTTTCACACTCATTAATTAATGATTTATTACCTCTTATCTTTAGAGGATCAGCTTCTATGACATGATCTGCTTTTAGACCAGCAGGATCATCACAAGATTTTGTTTGCACACATACTTCTAGATCTCTTTTTTTTGCTGCCTCGGTTAACATCAAAGCTAGTTGACCACCTCCAATTATTCCTAAGGAATAATTTTTTTTATTATCGTTTATTTTTTTTTTAAAACTCATAGCATGATTTTATTACCATTTCTAATTCTTAACAACTGAATTTTTAAGGATCTAGAGCTTAGATTTTGCTAATATATAAAGTATTTAATACCAAATATTTATAAATTTTAACTAGGTAATCAATTGTGAATAAGAGAAAAATATTAGTCCCATTAGGTGATAAGTCATATGAAGTAACTTTAGAAGCAGGGATACTGAATAATATCAGTGAAGAACTTTTAAAAATTGGAATAACAAAGAATAGAAAAATACTTGTGATTTCAAATGCAGAAATATCAAATTTGTATGGAGAAAAATTTTTAAATAATTTAAAAGATAATAAGTTTCAGGCCAAAATGTTCCTTATCAAGGCTGGAGAATCATATAAAAACTTAAAAACCTTAAGTGAAATATATGATGTAGCATTTGAATTTGGCTTAGATAGAAATTCAATAATTATTGCCCTTGGAGGAGGAATTGTTGGAGATGTAAGTGGTTTTGCAGCTGCGACTTGGCTGAGAGGTATCGAATATATTCAGATTCCAACAACATTATTATCAATGGTTGATTCATCTGTGGGAGGAAAAACAGGAGTAAATCATCCAAAAGGTAAGAATTTAATTGGAGCTTTCAATCAACCTAAAGCAGTTTTTATTGATCCAGAAACTTTAAAAAGTTTGCCCAAAAGAGAATTTAGTGCAGGCATGGCCGAAGTAATAAAATACGGCGTAATAAAAGATAAAGAACTTTTCGAATACTTAGAAATTGAAAAAAACAAAAATGAACTTATAAATCTCAAAAATGAATATCTAATTAAAATAATTAATAGTTCAATTAGAACAAAGTCTCATATTGTTTCTCAAGACGAACATGAAAATGGTGTTAGAGCAATATTGAATTATGGTCATTCTTTTGGTCACGTTATTGAAAATTTATGTGGATATGGCAAATTTCTACATGGTGAGGCAATATCAATTGGTATGAATATTGCCGGGGAAATAGCAATTAAGAAAGGGTTATGGTCTAAAGAAGAATTAGAGAGACAGAAGAATCTTTTGAAGAGTTATGATCTTCCTACCGAGATCCCCAAAATAAATAAAGAAGACGTTCTTAAAATACTTATGGGTGATAAAAAAGTTCGTGATGGCAAAATGAGATTTATATTACCGAAAGAAATTGGTGCAGTAGATATATATGATGACGTTGAGGATTCATTATTTTTAAAGTTTTTTTCTTAACGCAAACAGGTTGAATTTATATATATTTCCTTCTCATTAAACTTATTAAAAACAAACCACTTAAAATTACCTAGGCATACAGGATCTACGAGTCTAAGTAATGCCTCTCTCCTTAAAAGAGCATTGGATAAATTCTCCTTAAATTCTTTCTGAATCCCATAAAGTCTCTCTGCCAATCCAAGTGCCAACAAAGCCTCTCCTTGTTTAGTTATTCCATTAGTATCAAATCCAAGAGTCTCAGCATCATTAATTAAAGTTTCTATGCACACATGAGATGTTAAATCGCAATTTCCAGGAGAATCTAGGACATTATTCTTCATTTTTTGATTTTCATAAGAAACTATCGTCCCATCAGAATTCTTAGAGTTATAGTATTTTTTAGCTTCTTTAGCGTAATCAATTATCAATAAAATACCATTATTGATTTTCCCATAAATAGCTTCTAACCATTTTGAGTTATCTACATGCCATTCTGTTGTCCATCCTTCAAGAGCATCTTCAGGTGGAATAGTTATCCCCAACTGACTTTTAGCAAGTTCAAAACTTTTTTCCAATTCACTTGTGATTGGCATTTCATCAAAAAATAATTTATGAGAATTTTTGTCTATAGAAACTGCTTGTCGTAGTATTTTTCCTTTTGAAAAGATTATTCTTTCTACTGGCAAAGCATCTAAAACCTCATTTGCAAGAACTATTCCATTTATATTATTTTCCTCTATTTCTTCCAAACGTTTCCATAAAATATCTATACCTAAGTTTAAAAATCCCTCCAATTTATTTTTTTGTTTTTCTACCATCCCTTCATTAGGTTCAATAATTACAAAAGAAACTCCTTCCAAAAAATTCTTGTTATTTTCTAAAAAATATTTAATTAATCCACTCATAAAGCTTCCATCTCCTGCTCCAAATTCAATTACAGCTAATTTCTTATTAGATAAAAAACTATTTTTGAACTGAATTAGCCAATCTTCTATTTGTTTACCAGCTAAAAAAGCAAAATCATCAGATAAAGAGGGTGATGTGACAAAATCTCCTCGAACGCCTAACTCAGCTTTACCACTGCCGTAATAACCATTAACAGGATCATTTAAAACTAAATTCATAAAGTCATAAAAACTTATAGTCCCACCCATTTTTATTATTTTTTTTACTAACCAATCTGGATTATTCGCGGGTAAGCTATTCATCGGCGAAAATATAAAGAGACAAAACTTATTTATGCCTTCAAAGATTAACTATTTATTGGGAATATTTCTATCTATATTAGTTTTAATTTCAAATAAACCCGTTTTCGCTATAAATAATCCAAATCTCTTACCAGAAGAAAAAACACCAGTAATTGATTTAGCTAAAACATTAAGCCCTAATCAGAAAAATTCTTTAGAAGAAAAGCTCAATAATCTTGAAATAGAAAGTGGGTGGAAAATTAAATATTTATCTCAGTTTGAGAGTTCACCTGGTAGCGCGATAAAGGACTATTGGGATTTAGATGAGACAAGTTTGTTGATAGTTGCTGATCCTAGAGGAGGAAATTTACTGAACTTTAACGTCGGAGAGGCTTATTTTAATTTTATGCCAAGGTTATTTTGGGTTGAACTTCAAACAAGATTTGGCAACCAATACTATGTTAAAGATCACGGTGAGGATGGTGCAGTATTAGATGCAATTGATTCAGTAAAGATTTGCCTCGAAAGAGGAGGATGCCAAGTTGTCCCTGGCCTACCCAAGGAGCAATATATCTGGACTTTATGTACATCTATTCTTGGAGGTTTAGTAGCAGGTTTTGCATCTGCTCCAAGAAAAGAAGGTCAAGTCATATCAATTGGATTTTTAGCTCTTCTTTCTCCTTTATGGGGAATGTTATTTGGAATTTTTGGTTTGGCACCAATAATATCCAGGACAAATGATTTATTACCTTTATTTAAAAATGGTTTAGCTTTTACAGCTGCAGGAATTGCCGGCTATATTTTATCTCAAACGTTATTTTCAAGATATCAAAAGCCTAAAAATACTTAAAATATGATCAAAGATTTCTAATCCTAAAAAAAATTATCTTCTTCACAAATTTCACCACACTCTGAATACCATCGGTGAGAGACATGTTTTAATTCATTTTTTTCAAACTCTATCCATGAAAAGTTAATTAGTAATTTCCCATGATCATCAGTTTTATATCTTGGCACTACAGCAGTATTGAAATAAATTGTCCCTTTACTATCAATTTTAAACATCTCTCTTAAGCCAAGATTTCTTTTTAGCCGATTGTGCATGTGACCAAAAATTACAAGATCAACTTTTCTTCTCTTTTGTATTTGAGAAATAGCCAAAGACAAATCTCTATCTCCCCAATCTAAAGAGGGTAATTTCCAGTCTTTCCCACAAATGCTTCTAGGTTCTGAGCCTAAACCCGAGGGGCCTGCATGAGACATAATTATTAAAGGTATATCTTCGATACTCTCTTCTGAACATTTGATGATTTTATTTATTGAATCTTGTTCGGTGATAGGTCCATAAACACCTTTAACTTCTTTCGAAAGATAATAGCCGCCGCCAGAACTACATGGTCTTGCAGATAATAAATTTATTTGGTTATTAAAAACTTTCAAATCCCATGCACAATATTTTTCACCAAGAACACGTATCTGCTTTGAGAGAGTTTCGCCTGTAGAATCTTTCCCTCTATCATGATTTCCTAAAATAACAAAAGTAGGAATTTTGATCTCATTAATTTTTTTAATTATTTTGACACTTCCATCAGAAATATCACCGACAAATAAAACAATATTTGGTTTGATAATCGATAAGACTTTCAAGTCTAATTCAGACCATTGACCATGACAGTCGCCAACAATAGCAATTTTTAAATTTGTCAGAATTTTTTCTGTTTAAAGGCATATAATCTATTTAGAGATATTCTAAATCCTGACCAGTATAACTTCTACTGCAAAACAGAAATCAGTTCAAAACGAAGAGGATTTGATTTCTGAAATAAAGGAGCGTTGCGAAAAAGCTAATGCAATTATTCTTGCGCACTATTATCAAGCTCCAGAGATTCAGGAAATTGCAGATTTTATTGGCGATTCATTAGATCTATCTAGGAAAGCTGCAAATAATGACGCAGACATTATAATTTTTTGCGGTGTGCACTTTATGGCCGAAACCGCAAAAATACTTAGCCCAAATAAAAAAGTACTTTTACCAGATATTGACGCAGGATGCTCATTAGCAGACGATTGTCCCTCAGATAAATTTCAAAAGTTCAGGGAAGAAAATCCAGATCACTATGTTGTGAGTTATATAAATTGTACTGCAGAAGTAAAAGCTCAAAGTGATCTGATATGTACAAGCAGTAATGCAGTCTCATTAATTAAAAAGATACCTGAAGATAAAAAGATAATATTTGCACCAGATCAGAACCTTGGGAGATGGGTTCAGAAAAATTCAGGAAGAGATCTTAAATTATGGCCTGGCAGCTGCATTGTTCATGAATCGTTTAGTGAAGAAGCGCTTCTAAAATTAAAATATCAAAATCCAGGATCAAAAGTAATTGCTCATCCTGAATGTAGTCAAAATTTACTAATCCTCTCAGACTTTATTGGATCAACAAGTAAGCTGCTTGATTTCGTAAGTAAAGATCCATCTAAAACTTACATGGTACTAACTGAACCTGGAATAATTCATCAAATGAAAAAGAAAGAACCTAATAAAATTTTTATTGAAGTCCCAGATGTAGAAGGTTGTAAATGTAACGAGTGTCCATATATGAAATTAAATACTTTAGAAAAAATTCTTGATTGTTTGAAAAATAATTCCCCGTCTATCGAACTAGACCCGGAAATAATAAGAAGAGCATATGTACCAATAAAGAGAATGCTAGATATGAGTAATTAATTTAATGGAAATACTTTATCTTCCTTATTAATTTTTAAGAATGCATTAAGGTTTGTGGTGTCGGGCTTAAATTCGCTTATCTGATTCTTTCTATTAATTATATTTATTAGCTCTTTTTCGCCAGCTCTATATTGTTTATCTTTTCTAGTTCCTATCTCTCTTTGAAGTAAAGGGTTTATATTCATTTTTACTTCTATGTCTGGAATAATTCCAGATTTGTTTATGTCAGTGCCGTTCGGAGTCAAATACTTAGCGACTGTAACAGTTAGACCTGAACCATCAACTAATGTTCTCATAGATTGAACTAAACCTTTACCAAAAGTTTTCTTCCCGACTAATTTTCCTCTTTTGTTGTCCTTTATTGCGCCAGAGACTATTTCACTAGCACTAGCAGAACCCTCATTAACTAAGACAACTAAGGGCTTTTTTGTTAGAGCTTGACCGTTTCCTTTTTTTGTTTCTTTTAAACCATCTTTACTTACCGTACTTACAATTACTCCTTTGTTAATGAAGTGCCTTGAGATATCAATGCTTGATTCTAATAAACCTCCAGGATTACTTCTCAAGTCAAGAACATATCCTGCGACTTTTTTTGTTTCTAAATCCTTAATAGCATCTCTAGTCTCTTTTGATGCATTTGCATTAAATTGTTTAATTCTTAAATAGCCAATTGATAAGCCGTTTTTGGTTTGATTGACTTTACTTGATACAGATTTTATTTCAATTTTTTCTCTTGATAAAGTCTTAAAAAAGGATTGAGAACCTCTAAGAATTTCAAGCTTTACTTTAGTACCTCTTTGTCCTCTTATTAATTTCACGGCATCCTCAATATTCATACCTTCAGTAGAAATATCATCTATGGATAATATTTTATCTCTAGCTTTAATTCCAGCATCAAATGCAGGGGTGCCCTCTATGGGAGAAATAATTATTAAATCATCAGATTCTTTATCTTTAACTATTTGGATACCAACTCCAGTTAATTCCCCAGAGGTATCAATTCTCATTTGATTAAATTCCTTAGGTTCTAAAAATCTTGTATAAGAATCATCTAAATTAGAAAGCATATCTCTAATCGCATCATATGCTTCATTGCTGTCTGAATATGTTTTTGATAAAACTTCTTTTCTTAGATTAATCCAATTGGACTTTTGAAATTTGCCGTTTGAATCAAGAAAATCTCTATATACAATTTGCCAAACATGATCAATTACTTCTTTATAACTATTATTTAAAACTGTTGCCTCTGCAAAATTATTTAAAAATAACCCAGAAAAGGATGTCGCAAAAAGAAATATATATTTTTTTTTAAGCAATTTTCTTATCTTCAAATAATTCGACATTTCTTATTATAAAAAGAATTTATTTATAATTCAAAAATTTGACAAATCCTTAAGGATCAATCCACTTCCCATCATCCTTAATAAGTTGGATTAAAGCATTAACACCCTCATCTTCAGGTACTCTTTTTATCTCCTCTTTTCTTCTATATAAGGCAATAGTTCCTTTACCTTTTCCAACATAACCATAATCAGCATCTGCCATTTCTCCTGGTCCATTAACAATACATCCCATTATTGCTATATCTAGACCCGTCAAATGTGAGGTAGCGTTCCTAACTTTATCTACAACTTCTTCTAGATTGAAAAGTGTTCTACCACAACTGGGGCAACTGATGTATTCAACCATTGTTTTTCTTAATCCTAAAGATTGCAAAATTGAATAGCACACTGGTATTTCCTTTTCTGGAGCTTCTGTTAAGGAAACCCTGATGGTATCTCCTAATCCCTCTGCTAAAAGCGTTCCAATTCCAGCAGTACTTTTAATCCTTCCATAATCACCATCACCAGCTTCGGTTACTCCTAAATGTAAGGGATAGTTATATCCTTCTGAGTCAAGCCTATCTGCAATCATTCTGTAAGCTGCCATCATCACCGGAGCCCTAGAAGCTTTCATAGAAATAATTATGTTATGAAAATCAAGCTCATCACAAATTTTGACGAACTCCATCGCAGATTCTGTCATTCCTAATGGCGTATCTCCATAAGTAAAAAGCATCCTCTCAGATAGAGACCCATGATTAACTCCAATCCTTAGAGCTTTGTTTTCAGCCTTTAAAACTTCTACTAAAGGGGTAAATCTTTTAAGTATTGTTTGCTTAATAGTTTCAAATTCCTCATCTGTATATTCAGTTCTTTTAGGGTCTGATTTTTCAAAAACAAACAATCCAGGATTAATTCTTACTTTATCAACATGTTTTGCAACTTCCATTGCAATTTTCATACCATTATGGTGAACATCAGCCACCAAGGGGGTATTGATATTATTTTCTAGTAATTTTGCCTTTATATCTCCTACTGCTTTGGCATGTGCTAAGGAAGGGACAGTTAACCTTACTATTTCACAACCCACATCATGAAGTCTTTTGATAGCTAAGTAAGCATTTTCGACATCCATAGTATCTTCATTTATCATCGATTGAACTCTTACTGGATAATCACTTCCAATAGCTATATCACCCACCATAACTGTTCTAGTTATCCTTCTCTCAATATGAGTTGAATATCTTTTGGAGAGACTATTAACCTCTTTAGATTGAGTTAATGACATTAAAATTCTTGATATTCAAAAAGGATTTCACTAAATTATACGGCATATAGTTTACCACCAACATTCTCTAGGTCTTTCAAAGTTAGATGGTAAGGTTTATTGATTTCCTTTGAAGGAAATCTCAACAAATAAGATGGATGAAAAATTACCATAATTTCTCTCCCATCTTTTTTAATCCATTGACCTCTTAAATTACTTATAGGATCTTTAACTTCTAAAATAGCTCTCATAGCAGTAGAACCAGTAAGTAATATAAATTTTGGATCGACTAACTTTATTTGCTGTAATAACCAAGGTTTATGAATATTAATTTCTCTAGCAGTGGGTTTTCTGTTATTTGGTGGACGACATTTAATTACATTACAAAAATAAACATCCTTCTTATAATCAATACCAGCTTGTATTAATAATTCGTTTAATAACTTACCAGATTTACCTACATAAGGTTTTCCTTCTAAATCTTCCTGGGCTCCAGGTGCCTCACCAATTACTAACAAATCTGCAAATACACTTCCTCTACCAATTACTAACCTTTTCACCGAAAATAAAACTTTAAATATTTTTATCTTAAGAACTCAAAACATGAAAATAAAATAGATTAAGAAAATGAACTAAATTAAACCATAGTGTGATAGTTTTATTTATTCTTAATTTATGCATTTGTCATTATTAAAAGTCATATTTGAAAAGTCATAAGTCAATGAGTAAAGTTAATTTATCTAATCGGGCACTTTCAATTGAGCCTTCTCTAACATTGCAGATAAGTGCTAAAGCAAATCAATTATCTGCAGAAGGAGTAGATATTTGCAATTTAAGTGCAGGTGAACCTGATTTTAATGCCCCAAAAGAAGTTATAGAGGCTACGAGTAAAGCTATATTTGATGGATTTACAAAGTACGGGCCCGCAGCGGGGAATTTAGATCTCCGAAAAGCAATTGCAAATAAACTTCAAATTAAAAACGATTTAAATTATGAATTTGAAAATGTAATGGTCACAAATGGTGCTAAGCAAGCAATATATAATCTTTTCCAAGTATTGTTAAATACTGGAGACGAAGTTATTATTCCTTCTCCATATTGGTTAAGTTATCCCCAGATGGTTAGATTGGCGGGTGGGAAGCCAATTTTTACAAATTCTTCTGCAGAAGATGGATTCAAAACAAATTTAGAAGATTTGAAGTCTAAAATCTCTTCAAAAACTAAATTTATAATTATCAATTCTCCTAATAACCCTACTGGAAGAGTTATGTCAAAGGAAGAATTATTACAAATTGCCAATTTAGCTAGAGAAAATCCAAATATCAATATTCTTTCTGATGAGATTTACGAACTAATCCTTAAAAAAGAATTTAAACACTACAGTTTATCTTCATTAGCAAATGACTTAAAAGATAGAATTTTTATAATAAATGGGTTTGCGAAAGGATGGGCTATGACTGGCTGGAGGATAGGTTATTTAGTAGGTTCCAAAGATGTAATCAAAGCATCCTCAGCATTACAAAGTCAAAGTACAAGTAATGTTTGCTCTTTTGTTCAAAAAGGTGCTTTAGAGGCTTTAAAAATTAATAATGAGTTTTTCTCAATGATAAATAGCCATTATGATCAAAGAAGAAGACTTCTCTATGAGGGCCTTAATAATATAAATGGGATTTATATTGAAGAACCTAACGGAGCATTTTACGCATTTCCAAAATTACCCAACTCCTCAATTACTTCTGTTGATTTCTGCAATAAAGCTCTTCAAGATTACGGATTAGTTGTTGTACCTGGGAAAGCTTTTGGAGCTGATCAATGTATAAGATTATCTTGTGCAGCTTCAGAAATTAAAATAAAAGATGGACTACAGAGGCTTGAAAAAGCAATCTCAGAATACTATTAATTTAACTAAGTTGTGTATAATTTAAAGAATTTCCTACTAAGTTCATCTCTATTATTTTCTGTTTTTTCATCACCTGTATTTTCAAATCCTAAAGTTTTAAAAGTTGGAGCAATACCTGATCAAAACCAAGATGTTTTGAACAAAAGATTTAATTTATTTTCAAAAGAATTATCCCAACAACTTGATGTAGAAGTTAAATACATTCCTGTTATTAATTATGTCGCAGCAGTAACTGGATTTAGAACTAAAGATTTAGATTTAGTTTGGTTTGGCGGTTTATCAGGAGTTCAAGCAAGATTACAAACACCTAATTCAATTGTCATAGCTCAAAGAGATATCGATAAGGAATTTAAAAGTGTTTTTATAGTAAACAAAAATTTAGAACTTAACTCAATTTCAAACATTAAAGGACTTAAAAAACTAAAGGATTTAAGATTTACTTTTGGCTCTGAAAACTCAACTTCTGGAAGATTAATGCCAGAATATTTTTTAAATCAAGCAGGGGTAGAAATTAAACATTTTAAAGGGAAAAAAGCAGGTTTTAGTGGGAGTCATGATGCCACTATAGCTTTAGTTAATAGTGGGGCATTTGATGCTGGAGCTTTAAATAAACAGGTTTGGGAAAACAATCTTAAAAATAATCCCAAAAGAACAAGTAATTTAGAATTATTCTGGATCACACCAGAATATGTTGACTATCATTGGGTAGCTCAAGGTGATCTTGAAAATAGATTCGGGGAAGGGTTTACAAAAGAACTTAAATCAGTAATTCTAAATTTAGATATAAAGCAAAAATCACATAAACAGATATTAGATATGTTCAAAGCAAAAAGATTTATAAAGGCAGAATCAAAACAATATAAAAATATAGAGGAAATCGGGAGGAAATTAAATAAAATTAGATGAATAATACTGTCTTAGAATTAGAGAATATATCTTATAAATACAAAAATGATCTGATCCTAAATAAAATAAATTTAAAAATAAATTCTGGGGAAAAAATTGCACTTTTAGGTAAAAGCGGTTCAGGAAAAACTACACTTATATCAGTACTTAATGGCACTATAAAGCCAACTCAAGGTGAGGTTAAATTATTCAATGAAAGTTTCGAAGAATTAGATAGAAAGCAGAAAAGTAAAATAACAACTATATGGCAAGATTTAAGATTAATAGAAGATCTCTCTGCAGAACAAAATGTTAATTGTGGACTACTAGCGGAAAACAATTTTTATTTCGCTTTTAAAAATTTACTAAATATAAGTTCTTTTAAGAAGGCGCATAAATACATGAAATTATGTAGACTTCATAACTCTATTTATGACAAAAAAATCAGAAATCTATCTGGGGGGCAAAAACAAAGGGTGGCTATAGCTAGATCATTAATTCAAGAATCAAATATATTACTTGCAGATGAGCCTTTTAATAATCTAGATCCCAAATTGATAACAACAATTAAAAACCTTCTGCTAGAAAATGTAGATAAAAATAAAACAAAAAAATCCCCAAAGACGGCATTAGTTGCATTACATAGATTAGATTTGCTGAAAGATTTCGATAAAGTTATTGGAATAAGGGATGGTAAAATTTTTTTCAATATCAAAAGAAATAACTTAAAGAAGATTCATTTAGAGAAAATATATTAATTAGTTGAACAAATTAAAATTAAACTATACCTCATTATCTTTTCTTCCAATTTTGGTATGCATACCTCTAGGGTATCAATTAATAAACAATATTCATTTTGGAGGATTTAAATTATTCCAAGAATTCTTAATTTCTGCATTTAATCCCAAGATCGATAATGAAATTATTATTACCGTAATTAAGCGATTAAATGAAACCATTTTAATTGGTTTATTTAGTTGGTTAGTAAGTATTATTTTTGGAGCAATTTTTGGAATAATTTCCTCAAATATTTTTTATAAAATCTTTAATATTCCAAATTTTTTCTACCGCATAATAAGGTTTTTTCTAACAATAATTAGATCTATACACGAAGTGGTTTGGGGAATAATATTAATGCAAATATATGGAATAAATTTTTCGATAGGAATAATAGCTATATGTATACCTTATATTGCTGTAAATTCAAAAGTTTTTGCTGAACAATTAGAAACTATTGACTACAAAAGTTTTAACTCTATAAATCAAATAAATGCACCTAAATTTTCTGCTTTACTAACTTTAATATGGAATCCAATAATAAATACATTTAAAAACTTTGGTTTATATCGATTAGAGTGTTCAATAAGAAGTACTGTGATTTTAGGACTTTTTGGGATTGGAGGAATAGGTACCAGTATTTTTTTATCTTTCCAAACTTTGAATTTTAGAGAGTTATGGACTTATTTATGGTCCTTAGCAATTTTGATAATTCTTTCTGGATTAATATTTAAAAAAATAAAATTTAATACTACAAATAAAATCCTATCTATTTTTTTTATTGCAGTTTTTTTCATAACAATTTTATTTTCTTTTTCATATTTACTTTATTTTATTTTTAATAATAATTTTGAAAATTTTAATTCCGTTAATTCTCTTTTTAAATCAAGCTCAGATTTAGGATTAATTGATTTCTTAAAACTTATATTAGAAACAATAATTTTAAGTCTTTTATCAACAGGAATCGCAATCAGTTTACCTCCATTAGTAATAGGAATTTTTAACAACAATAGTTCTAAATTTTTTATAAAAATTTTTGCATTTTTATTACGTTTAATACCTACACCTGTAATACTTCTAACTCTATTAACTTTTAATAATCCTTCTTTATCTTTAGCAGCTTTAACATTAGGTCTCCACAACGCTGGTATTACTAGCAAATTACTTTTTACAAATCTAGATAGCCAAGACAAGAGAAATTATATTGCAATGAAATCTCTAGGAATCTCAAAAAAGACTAGTTGGCTTTTAGGTTTATTTTCTCAACAAGCAAAAAGTTACCTAGCATATTGCGCTTATAGATCTGACATCATTATTAGAGAAACTGCAATTGTTGGGGTTATTGGAAGTGTTGGTCTAGGTTGGCAATTGCAAGAATCACTAAGTTCCTTCGCATGGCAAGAAGTCACCATAGTTTTGATAGCTTATAGCTCCATCGCAATAGTTGGAGAATTAATAAATGGTAAAATCAAGAATAGTTTAACTTGATTTGTAAGAATAATTTGTTAAATCAAGTAATTATTTTTTTTTTCGGTGATAGTGATTAGTTTACCAAAACAGCTTGTTGTAATTGGGGATAGCTCAGTTTATGGATGGGGAGATAATGAGGGTGGTGGATGGTGTGAGAGGCTTAGAAAAGATTGGGGTAATAACCAAAATGGGCCAGTTATTTATCAACTTGGCGTTAGGGGAGATGGGATAGAAAAAGTTTCATCTAGATGGGAAAAAGAATGGTCATCTAGAGGAGAAACGAGAAGAAATAAACCTAAAGCAATCCTACTAAATGTAGGTCTTAACGACACTGCAGCAATTGGTCAGATAAATGGAAGACATCAATTAGATATAGATGGATTTGAATATGGATTAGAGAGGCTAATTAATGAAATGAACTCTCAAACAAATTTATTTGTTATTGGTTTGACACCAGTAGACGAAAGCAAAATGCCGTTCGCAGGATGTCTATGGTACTCAAATGATTTTTGTAATTCTTATGAAAGGAGAATGGAGGAAGTATGCCTCAATCAGAATGTCCCATTTCTTCCTACTTTTAGAGAAATGTACTCTGATAAAAGGAGTAAAAATTGGATTACGCATGATGGAATTCATCTAAATTCCGAAGGTCATTTCTGGCTTTTCCAAAGACTTAAAAGCTGGGAGATTCTTGCAAAATGGAAGGGATCTTAGGTCTTTTCAAATATTATTAATTTAAAAAATATGAATATAAAATAAGAGCAAAGATAGCAAAAACAGAAGCAATACTTGTCTGAATAGCATTTACCAATTCATTACTTAATTTATATTTGTTTTGAAATTTAGCACCAATAATACTTTCGGAAAGTGTTGCCAAGAATCCAGAAACTACAACAACTATAAAATGATATTTTGTAGAAATAATTGATAGACTAAGCATTATAAAAGCCATAAATATTGATCCCAAAACACTAGCTAATGTTCCTTCTATACTTATTCCTCCCTCAGTTCCCCTATCCACCTTTTTAAGTGAAGTAATTAAGTATGTATCTTTACCAAATCTTTTTCCAATTTCACTACCAAAAGTATCCGCCAACTTTGCAGCAAAACTTGCAGCAAAACCTACTTTAAACATCACTAAATTAGCAGCATTAAATTTGGTCATAATGGCAAGAAATAATCCTGTAGCTGCTGAGCCCCATACATTCTCAGGACCTCTCCTCCCGCCTCTTTTTTCAGCAATTCCTTGTGCTTTTTTAAATTTAAAACCTATTTTGGTAACGAGGGATCCAATTAATAAATAAATTACAACTGATATCCATCCCTGCCAAGACAAACATCCCCACAAAATTGTGCCTAAGATGCCTGCACTTACCCAACCACTTTTCGTCATCAAAGGAATCCTGCAAAATATATAAATCAAAATAAAATTAATGCAAAAACCTATAAAAAATTGATTTCTAATTAAATCCATATTTATCTAATTCTTTAATTTCAAATCAATTCTCCACTGATTTAGAATTGATGATGCGTTAATACTAGCCGTTGAAGTTCTCAAGATAGTGTCGGAAAGCTTAACAAAGGTAATATTATTTTTTTTAAAAAAATCAATTTCTTTAGCGGACCAACCTCCTTCAGGACCAATTACATTCCAAAAAATACCTCCTTTTTTATTTCCAAATTCTTGTTGTTTTCTTAACCATTGATTTAAGTCATATAGTGTTTCTTCTCTAGTTATAGAAATTGAAACTCTTTCTTGATTATCTCTACTTTTAAGCCATTCAATAATATCCATTCCATTAAAAATAGATGGTTTCCATAATCTCTCACTTTGCTCAACAGCTTCATTGATAATTAAATTCCATCTCAAAAGTTTTCTAGAAAAATTTAAATTTTTGTTTACCTGTCTTTCTGAAAATAATGGCTGTATATAATCAATTCCTATTTCAGTACACATTTTTAAAATATCCTCAAAACCACTTTTTGGTATAACAACAGCTATTCCTAATAAGTGAATTTCTTGTTCTTGAAATAAGTAAGGTTTTTTTGATTTAATTATTTCTAAGCAATCATTTTTAACTTTTATAGCTTCCCATAATGAACCCTCTCCGTTAGCTATATATATTTTTTTACCATTTTTTATCCTCATTACTTTATTTAAATAATGAGCCTCTTCTTTAGAAAGTTCTAAATTATTATTCTTAATATTTTCAATTCTTTCATTGGAAATTATTAATCTTGTCAAGTCTTCCATCTAAAACACTTAATCTTTGAAAACTAAATCTTCATGTTCTTCAACTGACCAATCATTATTTTCACCCCCAATAATTAACTCTTCAATTTTTACATAATTATTTGATATCTCATTCAAAGAATTAATTAATATATCTATTGAAATGGAGTCTGAAGTTCCAAAATCAACCCAACATCTTCCCCAAAGATTTTGATATTCCATAATTCCCAAATTATGCATTAAGGCTGGAAGAGATGCATTTTTTTGGTCATTATCATAGGACATCCAACTTAGATCGGAACCCTCTTCATGAGTTTGCAAATTTTCAGAATTAAATCCACCTAACCTTCCTAAAACGTACCAACTATCAAAAACACCATCTAAATAATTTTTTTCGTCTTGAGTTGGTGATTCTGAAAACCTGATCCATATCCAACAATTAAAAGGATCAACTTCCCTAAAAATAATATTCATATTGACTAATATCTTTTTAGATCTAAAGCTATTATAAGTAAGTTATTACTAGATTCAAATTCATACCTATAACTTAATTAATAATGCTTGATTTAAAAGAAATATCTTATCAACCCCAAACTGGCGAAAGAAAAATAATAGACAATTTAAATTTAAAAGTTCATGAAAATGAAATCATTTTAATTTGCGGCAGTAGTGGTTCTGGGAAAACAACACTACTCGAAATAATAAGCGGATTAACAAATCCGCAAAAGGGAAAAATTACTTGGAAGAATAAAATTTTGTCTTCTAGACAAAGAAGATGGTTTTGTGGAGTAGTATTCCAATTTCCTGAAAGATACTTTATAGGTACAACCATTGGTAAAGAATTAAAAATAGGCCATAAATCTTTAAGAGAAAAAAATATAGAAATTGTTTTAAGTAAAGTTGGTTTAAAAAAAATTAATCTGACTCAACCACCAGAACATCTAAGTGGCGGACAACAAAGGCGGTTAGCTGTAGCAGTTCAACTACTTAGAAACCCCTCAATTCTTTTACTTGATGAACCAACTGCTGGATTAGACTATTCAATGAGAAAAGATGTGAAAAATTTAATTCTTGATTTAAAAAATAAAAATACAATTATTATTGTTACTCATGAACCTGCCTTATTTGAGGGAATTCCTTCTAGGATATTATTCTTGGAAAAAGGGAAAATCAAAAATTTTATGAAAGAAAATCATGCAGGATAGGATAGTTCGGGCTACTGCAGCCAATGGAGGAATAAGATTAGTTGCGGTCTTAACAACAGAATCTTCTTTAGAAGCAAAAAAAAGACACGGCCTTTCTTACTTAACCACCTGTATCTTAGGCAGAGCATTTAGTGCTTCACTGCTTTTAGCAAGCTCGATGAAAATAATGCATGGGAGAGTCACTTTAAGAGTTAGATCTGACGGACCTTTAAAGGGATTACTAGTTGATGCAGGTAGAGACGGGAAAGTTAGGGGTTATGTAGGGAATCCTAATTTAGAATTGGACCTAGTCAAAATAGATAATAATAAATATTCTTTTGATTTCACAAAAGCATTTGGTACAGGATATTTAAATGTAATTAGAGATAGTGGATTTGGAGAACCCTTTACAAGCACTGTTGAATTAGTAAATGGGAATATTGCTGAAGACTTAGCTTCATATTTATATCATTCAGAGCAAACTCCCTCTGCTGTATTTATTGGAGAAAAAATTCAAAATAAAAGTGTTATTTGTAGTGGTGGCTTATTAGCTCAGGTTTTACCTAAAAAAGATACTGACCCTCTGCTAGTCTCACTACTTGAAGAAAGATGCAAAGAAATTAATTCCTTCAGCGAAGATCTATTTAAGTCAAAAGATAATCTTCTTGAGTTAATTAGAAATATATTTCCCGATATTGACGATAAATCAATCTCTGAAAAAGCTCGTTCTCAAGAAGTGAGTTTTAAATGCAAGTGTTCCAAACAAAGAAGTTTAAATGCGATGAAAATGCTTGATAAGAACGAGTTAGAGGACATCCTCAAGAAAGATGGCAAAGCAGAGTTGGTTTGTGAATTTTGTAAAAATAAATATCTTATAAATTATGAAGAAATTAAATCTATGATAGAAAATCAATCATAAAAAGATTACGCCTAGCCATAAAATAACCATGGCCGGAATACTTTGAATTTTTTGTATTGATAAAGAGTTGTTTGATACTTCCTGAATGAAAGAATTATTTTCAAGCAGTCCACCAAATATTAATCCTATCGAGAGAAAGGTAACACTCCAACCCAGAGAACCTATAAATCTTTTCCCTGATTTAATTTGAGTATAGGTAAGTATTAATGTTGAGATAGAGAGTAAAAGTCTATTATTAGAGTCGGGACTGATAAATAACAAAATTAAAAATAATAGCCCAACAGATATTTTTATTGAAAGATTATCAAATGAGGGGGTAGTTATTTTTGGCAGACTATACTGACTTGAATTATTAGAGTTATTATTTAAATTTTTTATCTTAGAAAGAAGTGGGAAGTTATTATTGGTAAATTGATTAATTTGTTTTTCTTTTTTTGAGGCACTCACAGCTTCATAGCTTACATTTCCTGATTGCCTGGCTTTCAAACTGCCCATGAGTAATTGATCAAAGGAAGATTCTATTTTCGCTTTTAAAATTAAGTCTTCACCAGCCTCTTTAACTTTAATATCTCTAGCCTTCTGAATATCCTCAAAAGCAGCACCTTCTTTTACACCTAAAATTTCATAAGGTGATTTTTCGTTATTATTTTTATTACTGTTTGAATCCAAAATTTTTTACCAATACTAACAGATTAACTAATTTTATAATCCAATAAGACTTTATAAAACAATTGGTTCGACTCCACTAACAACGGGCGCAACTTTGTTTAAATTTAATTGATTATTGTCTTCAACAAACTGATTTAGATTCCACTCATTTTTGAAAAGAATAACTGGCCTATTCCAACAATCTTTAACTATTTTACAGTTGAATATTCTGCCTAGTTTTTCAATGGCTGGCCATCCATCAGAAATCCATCTAGCCAATTGATATGGCATTGCTTCAAGATTTGCATCTACACCATATTCACTTTTTAATCTGTGAGTTACTACCTCCAGCTGCAATTGACCAACGGCTGCGAGTATAGGGTCTCTTTTACTCTCATCAAAGTCATAAAGAATCTGAACAGCTCCTTCTTCTCGAAGTTCATTAACACCCTTTCTAAAGTTTTTAAATGCTGAGGGATTTGGATTTCTTAACCAGCTGAATATTTCAGGACTAAAGGATGGTATGCCCTCATATTCCAGATGAGCACCCGTATAAAGAGTATCTCCAATAGAAAACATCCCTGGATTATTTAAACCAATAACATCTCCAGGATAGGCATCATCAACTACTTCTCTATCTTGCCCAAATATTTTTTGTGGTCTTGATAATCTAATTGTTTTCCCAGTTCTGGAATGTTTAACTGACATATCCTTTTCAAATTTGCCACTACAAACTCTTATAAAAGCAACCCTATCTCTGTGCTTTGGATCCATATTTGCCTGAAGCTTAAAAACAAACCCACTAAATTCATCGCTTGCAGGTTCAATATCCCCTTTATTACTATTTCTTGAAGTTGGTTTTTGTGCCATTTTTAAAAAACTATCTAAAAATGGCCTTACGCCAAAATTAGTCATGGCAGATCCAAAGAAAACTGGGGTTAAAGAGCCATTAAAAACTTTTTCTTTTTCAAATTTAGATCCTGCCTCATCAAGAACCTCCAATTCTTCAAGTGAGTTTTCAAGTAAATCTCTCTCTACATATTTTGATAGCTCTTTATCTTCAAGACTTAATCTTTTCTCATTCGATTGTTTCCCTCTCACTGCTTTATCAAATAAAATCACCTCTCTCGAAAACCTATCAATAACCCCTCTAAATTCCTCGCCACTTCCTATTGGCCAATTTATAGGTAGGGTATTTAATCCAAGTTCTGATTCAATTTCATCAAGTAAAGAAAATGGCTCTCTTCCTGGTCTATCCATTTTATTTATGAAAGTAAATATTGGTATTTTTCGCATCTTGCAAACTTCAAACAATTTTCTAGTTTGAGGTTCTAGTCCTTTAGCAGCATCTTCCAACATAACTGCATTATCAGCAGCAGCTAATGTTCTATAAGTATCTTCGGAGAAATCTTGGTGTCCTGGTGTATCTAATAGATTAATTACAGATCTTTCATATTCAAATTGCAATACAGTTGATGTAATAGAAATACCTCTTTGTTTCTCAAGTTCCATCCAGTCTGAGGTGGCTTTTCTCTGATTACCCCTAGCTTTTACTGCTCCTGCCTGTTGAATGGCACCTCCATACAAAAGAAGCTTCTCGGTTAGAGTCGTTTTCCCAGCATCTGGATGTGAAATAATAGCAAAATTTCTTCTTTTATTTACCGCATCCAGTATTTCTTTATTATTTAGAATTTTAGTATCTAAGCTCATTTATATAATATAAGGGCCTTTCACTTAGTTCTTAAACATTACCATAGAGTATTAAATAATTTTCACCTTCCTCAAACACATCTAAAGAGGATAGATCATTCTCTAAGATGAAATTTTTTAACTCTTTAAAAGTATAAGAAGCTCTTAAAGAGGCATAATAATCATTAGTTAAAATCTCATTATATTTAGTTGAACATTGTGCTTTGAGTTCTAAAGCAGACTTTTCATCTATTGGCCTTTTTAAGTCCTTGTGAAAATTTACAGTGATATTACTAGATAAAATTCTTATTGTGTTGAAGAAATCTTCGAGATTGGTAATGTGATGAATCAAACTGTTGCTTACAAGTAAACTAATTCTTTTTTTAAATAAAAAATTATTTGATTTAATGTCTTTTATGTCAGAACAAATGTAACGTAAATTTTTTAATTTTTTTTGATTATTAGAAATACTCTTATTATATTCTGCTCTCAAAATCATCTCTTTAGAACCATCTATTCCTACGACTGCAGTATTAGGCCATTTTATTGCTAACTTCTCAGAAATATTTCCTGGGCCACATCCTAAATCAACTATTAAATCTTTTTCACCTAAAGAAATATTTTTTTTCAAAAGATATTGATTTATTTGATTAATTAGATTAACTTCCCCTTCTGAAAAATCAGCTTCGTCATAAGAAATGACCTGCTCTTTTTCTTCCATTAATTCAGGTTCGGGGACTCTTTCCATATACTTTCTTGAAACAAAGATTTCATATTAAACATAATTCTACACAAACCGTTAAATAGTGGTAAGAATAGTTGCAGACGCCACAGGTAGAGTTATTCTTCCAGTACGGGTTATTTACATACGTTTTTTTTTATCGTGACTGTTGCACCAAATAAAGCTTCTTCAGAGAGCAATTCCAATAATCTTAAAAAAGATGATTTTCCAAAGACTGCGCCAGCTGCTTATCCAGTTTTTTTCAGATCTTATAGTAGAAAAACTTCATCTGGCAAAAGAGAGAACTGGAGCGAAGTAGGCGAAAGGAATTTATCGGGACTAAAAGAATTAGGAAAACTTTCTGAAGAAGAATTAATCCTAATGAGAGAAATGCAAAGTAACCAAAAAGCTCAACCTTCAGGAAGATGGTTATGGATAGGCGGAACTCCTTGGATTAATAAGAACCAAAATTTCTCAGGAGCATACAACTGTACCTCAACAAACTTAATTGATTGGGAAGCCTTCGCATTAATGATGGACTTAGCAATGATGGGATGTGGAACTGGTGCAATAATTGAGCCTCATTTTATAAATAATCTACCCACGGTAATTAACAAAATAAATATTAAATCAGTCAGTGAAGTTGGAATAACTCCTAAAGATCGAAGAGAAGAAAAGTCATCATTAGAGATCAAAGGAAAAGATCTTCATATCAAAGTTGGAGATAGCAGAAGAGGATGGGTAGATAGCTATAAATATCTTCTTGAGGCATCAAGTAACGAGAGTCTTGAAAGAGAGATTGATGTTTATATTGATTTGGAAGATATTAGGCCTGCTGGAGAATCATTAAAAGGTTTTGGTGGTATGGCCAATCCTATCAAATTGAAAGATCTTTACTCTAGAGTCACATCACTTCTTGGAAAGGCAATTGGCAGGAAATTAAGTACAGTAGAGTGCTGTTTATTAATTGATGAAGCTGCAGTAACCATAGTTGCTGGGAATATAAGAAGAAGTGCTGGAATGAGACAATTTGCTTCAGATGATAAGGAAGCCGCATCAGCAAAAGAAAATTTATGGAGTCAAGATGAGAATGGTAATTGGAGAATAGATCCTGAAAAAGATGCCCTCAGAATGGCCAATCATACTAGGGTTTACCATAAAAAACCCACTTTCCAAACTGTTTTGGATGCAGTAACAAAACAATTCCATTCAGGTGAGGGAGCTATTCAATTTGCTCCAGAAGCAATCGCAAGGTCAAATGCAGATATTCTCAAGGATGATGAATTGAGAAAGGAATTTATTGAAATCTACTCAGAACAAGGCAAGGATGAAGCTAGAAATTGGATAAATCGTTATGGTCCTTTTTCAGAAGAAGAGTTAGACCACAGGATGAGCCGATATGGACTTAACCCTTGTGGGGAGATCTTGGGAAATGATTTCCATTGCAATTTGGCTGAAGTTCATTTAAATCAGATTGATCCAGAAAATTTTGAAGAGCAAAAAAAAGCTTTTAAAGCAGCGGCTCTTTCAGTAGCATGCTTACTTAATCATAAATTTGAAGTTGAGCGTTACAGAAAAAGTAGGGAATATGATCCTATCGTAGGAGTAAGTTTTACTGGATTATTTGATTTTTGTGTCCATGCCTTTGGGACGCCATGGTTGAAATGGTGGGAAGCAGGTAGGCCAAACAGCGAAGAGGGGAAGGCATTCAAAGAAAAGGAAGCTAAATTCTTAGATTCATGGAGAAAAATAGTAAAAGAAACTGTATGGGAATATTGTGATAAGCATAATCTAAGGAGACCAAATAGATGCACAACGGTTCAGCCAGCTGGAACTAAAAGTCTTCTTACTGGAGCAGCTCCAGGATGGCATCCTCCAAAGGCTCAAAGATTCATAAGAAGAATAACTTTCAGGAAAAATGACCCAATTGCTTTAGCTTGCATGGATTATGGTTACTCAGTTGTTCCATCTCAATCTGATAAAGATCAAAATGGTTGCTTGCTCGATAATCCATTTGATCCAAGATGTACAGAATGGTTAGTTGAAATTCCTACAGAAGTTAGTTGGGCAAATATAGAAGGCGCAGACCAAATAGACATCAATAATTTCTCAGCATTAGCTCAATTTGATTTTTACATGCAAGTGCAGAAATTTTACACAGAGCATAATACTTCTGCAACCGTAGAATTTAGAGAAAATGAAATCGAGGATTTAGCTAAGGCTATTCATAATGCAATAGAAAATAATGAGGGATACATTTCAGCAGCATTGCTGGCTAGATTTAGTGCTAATGCTACTTTCCCGAGATTACCCTTTGAACCAATAAATAAAGAGGAATATATATCATTGCAGAATAAAGTAATAGAAAGGAAAGTCAATAACGATTTCTTCGACGCTCTTAATAAATATGATATAGGAGAACTTTCTGAAGCAGGACCAGCAGGTTGTGATTCAGATAAGTGCTTGCTTCCTCTTGCTAAACCAAAAGATTAAATTTTGAATTATTTGTAAATAAAAAATATAAATTAGTTTTTAAAAATTTAATTTATGGCTACCTCTTAAATAGGGACATAAATTACTTATGACATTAAGCTTAAATATTGGGAGCTTTTTTAATGATACCTCTAGTCATGCATTGGTTGATGAGCTAAGAAAAAGAACATCAGAAGAGGATATCTTAGATTTTGAGGAAAAATTTAACTCCAAAAACGAAAAAAATCTACATGTATATATATGTAGATTTCTAAAAAATAGATCAATATCCAGAGGCCTAGCGTCTAGATGGTTAATAACCATAATTGAAAACAAAGAATCAAAAATTGATGCTTTTCAAAAATTAAATAACTAGGTCAGCCCTGATAGTTTCCAAAGAGCAATTCCAAAAATTGAGAATCCCATAATAAAAGTAAAAGCCAAAGCATTTACTAATTGGACCTTATCATTCATTCTGTTTGCGAATGGTAATAATTGAGCAAATAATGGAGTCTCTTCAACTATTGCAGATTTTTTTACTGTAGGTTTTTTGCTTCTAGAAAACATAAAACAAATTTTATAATCTTAAGAATTTTACATTTAAAAGTTCATTAAATAAAAAATACTTCTCAAAAACGAACAAAATGTAACCTGTAAGCAATTAAGCCGAGATTGTGATGAATATTTTTATCAGAGACCTAATCTATCATTAATATATTAAGTTTATTTATTAAAAACCTAGACAAATAATTTTAATAGATGTTATTGTAAATTTGTAGCAACCGCTACGTAAACGTTCAACTTGCGTATAGCAAGCCGCAAATCGACTTAAGCCATGGAACGGGGACTTAAGCGAAACCGGAGCTAAAAAAATGACTCTAATTTACAGAGGACAAAAGTACGTCCAGAACAAAGATGCAGCTAAAAAACAGCACAATGAACTAACTTATAGAGGAAAAGCTTACACAAGCTAGTTTATTTAACCATTAAAAGAAAAAGCCACTTTTAGTGGCTTTTTTATTATCCATTCTTAGACTAAAAAATAACTTTATACTTCTCACAAGCATTAAAATAAGATGATTCAATTGCATTTATATATTAGATAACAATGGCAGACCAAAAACCTTTATTTAAAGCACCTTATGACATAAAAGATGTGAGTGCTCTTTTCGCCATAGTTGCCCTCGTTTTAATAATCGCTGCCATAGTTGGGAATAACTTATTTGGTTTATTTCAACAAAATGTCAACTTTGGGTGATTTTTTTGAGGCAGACTAGATTTTTTGTGGACTCATTTTATGGACTAAATTTGACTTGTAATAGATTTTTATAACGATTTAACTCATCATTATTAATAAAAATTCCTATCACAAACTAGTTTCTTGAAATAATTTTAAAATCTTTGAATTTATAGACTGTGACTAATTTCTTATGTTATAGTTTTTAAGTTCAATAAAACTTAAGAACCCTTTGGAGGGGTGGTCGAGTGGTTTAAGGCTCTAGTCTTGAAAACTAGCGTGTCTGCAAGGGCACCGTGGGTTCGAATCCCACCCCCTCCGTTTTTAGAAACCCGTCATAAGGTTCCATAAGTCTTCATAAGCTTTCAAAATTATTGTAAGAGTAGACATAAAGCTGTATTTGCAAAATATAGGAATCTTAGCCTTGTCATAACTCATCACTTGCTTTCATAAATCGTCAGCAAATTGTTGGCAGATTTGTTGGCAGATTTAACAACCGATTTCAGATTTTTGCTGTCACAGTTTGTCATAGCTCGTCATTTCGAATCGAAAATAATTCCACCCCCTCCGTTTAAATAAAGAGACCCGGATAATATTAACGCCTTTCTGAAACGTTTTTGTTAGAATAAATTTTATTTAGATTATGAGTAAAGGATTTGCCACAGATAATTTAATATCCAAAAAATCAAAAAAAAAAGTTTTTTCAAATGAACCGCAAGGAAGATTAATATCTTGGTCTCCTTGGCCACCTGCTAATTTTCAAACACGATATCCTGCTTTCCCTTTTGTTCTTACAATATTGATTATAGTAATAGGGCAATGGTACCTTTCTCTCCCCAGGTAATCCCAGACTGTTTTTTGTATTTAAATTATGATGAATTAAGTTTGAGAATTAATTTTGTTTTTTTCAATTTTATTATTTGCCCACTTTCAAGCGGCAACCATCCCAATATTATTAGGTATTAGATCGATCAATAAATTCAAACATATAAGCAAGAACAAATTGATACCTTTCGGTTTTATTTTTTTAGGATTGGCATCGATTTCTGAAATGATAGATCATACCCAAACATCTTGGATTTATGTAGATCACTCCTCTTTATTTAATTGGTTATTTTATTCTTTCCTATCTTTAGGTCTTACATGTTTATCAATATCAGTTATAAAAAATAAATTTATTCAAAAAACTAATATTTGTATTTCTTTATGTTCAATAATCTCATATTTTTTATTTGATAAAACTATTGCTCTCCTTTTTCAAGTAATAATAAGTATCCTTCTAATTATAAATTGGCAAAGAGTTTTTAAAGATTGGCTTTTTATTCTTTATCCAATATTTGGTATTATTTTTACGACTTTCTTTGGCACAAGACTCTCAATTAGTGGCGATCAATTTTGGCATGTTTTAATAGGCCCATCTGGAACAATGAGCGTTCTTACCTTTTATTTAGTATTAAAGAGATCGGACAAAAAATTTACTTAAGATTCTTATGAAAATATTTATATTTGTAAGTTTTATAGTGTGCTTAGTCACAATAATCTATCCAGTTGAAATCTTTGCTGATACGGCACTTGATGTTTACATGAATGATTTTTATTCTAAATCGAATGAAGCTAGCCAGATTCTTAAAGAAATCGAAAATAGTCTAAAAGAGGGGTCAAGAAAAAAAGTATGCTCTAGGCAAAGAGAGGCAGCAAGATTAGGACTATTAGCTAATAAATCATTAATTAAAGCTTTTGAAATTGAGGGGGCTAATCCTCCAATGCAAGCAATAAAAGCAAGTCAACAAAGATGGGAATCTATTCGGAATGAGTGCTGAAGAAAATAAGTAAATCTAGAAATCTTTTTAAATTTGCATTCTTACAGATTTACTAATTAAGGGAATTTCAGGTTCGACTCCATAAATACATTGTGAAATCGAATAAATAAAAATACATAGTATAAATATAAAAATTATTGAACCTAACTCAATTATGGGAAATAGTCTCAAGAGATATGAAATTATTATCAAAGCAATATCAATAAGTAATGCTTGGCATGCGTTATATCTAACGAAATAGGGAACATTTGGATTTCTTACTAATCCAGCAAATAAAATTATAAATAATAAAAAACTACCAAAAGGCAAAGATTTTTCAATTATTGCTATCGGGAAAGTTAGAAATAATAGTATTTTTAAAAATGAAAATTTATAGAACAAATAATATCCAAACGGTATAGATGCCTTTAATGGCAAAGTATACAAAAATACTGATGAGAGTCTCTGGAATATCTGATTCAATATATTATTGAAATTTCATATTCATATTTTAACCTAATTTTTTGAACTTAATAAAAAGACTTACTTTCGAAAAAATCAACTTTGGCAGATGGTTATTTAATATTAGATAATTGATTCAGGTTCATAATTCAAAATGCGTATCCTACATACAATGTTGAGGGTTGGAGATTTAGATAAATCCATTGATTTCTACGTCAATAGACTAGGAATGAATTTATTGCGAAAAAAGGATTACCCTCATGGGAAATTTACTTTGGCATTTGTTGGTTATGGCTCAGAAAAAGAAAACACAGTAATTGAATTAACTTATAACTGGGACAAAAATTCTGAAGACTATGAGCTTGGAGATAAATATGGTCATATAGCTATTGGAGTAAAAGATATTCATCTAATTTGCCAAGGATTAGAAAAAAATGGTTGTAAAATAACAACCAAACCTAAAAAAATGAAAAATAGTACTACTGTTTTGGCTTTTGTTGAGGATCCTGATGGTTACAAAATTGAACTTATTGAAAGAGATTAAAAGCTTAGAAGTTTTTAATTAGATAAACAAAATAACTAAAATCTAAAAAGATTGGATTATCAAATATATCGTTTTCAATTAGCGAAAAAATACCTTTAAGATCACATTGGATAAATTCTGCAGTTTCAATTATTGTAAAAGATTATTTCTAAGATGAGGAATTATGGATAATAAAATTAAGACTTTAATCAATCTATTTATAATCTAGTTAGATTTTATAGACATTCTATCCAGATTTATATATCATAGAATTAATGCATAAAGCTTATGCCTAGTAATTGGTCAAAAATAAGAGATGAATGGCTTGATAGAACCGCGGTTGCGAAAGATGATGCTAAATGGGCATTAGAAGCTTTAATTAATTCTGAAGAAGAGTTATTTGAAATAGAACAAAAAATAAAGAATAAAGAGGACGCTTTAAGCAAAGTAAAATTTTTGAAGAAAAAGGTTAAAGAAACTATTTCCTCTAAGGAAATTAGTCTCGATGATATTGCATTAAATACTTCAAATTCAAATAAAGTACAGATCTCAGTACCATCAAATCTTACTTATCTTTTGAAAGTTTGGGCCGCAGCAGAAGGAAGAGATCTATCAAGTGTTGCTTTTCAATGTTTAGAAACTGGTATAAGGGAAATGAAAAGCAAAGGTTCAATACCTTCAATAGCAGTAAATAGATATGACTCGGCCTGTCAAAAGAGGATTGCACTTGCAGAAGTAAACAATCTATTGGAGAAATACGAATCAGCTCAGGATGAAATCAAATAATTATGAATAACAGAAAAATCATTAAAGGATACAAAACATTAATATCATCAAAATTTAATGTAGATACTTCTGTTGATAAATTCAAAGATGGACTAATTTATACTCTTTATTCTGATGAATCTAATTCACTTAAAGTTGGTTTTGCTGAAAATGATAAGGTCCTAGAAAAAAAATTATCAAGTGAAGCATTTATATTATTGGATATGAAAAAAGGCAAAATGAAAGATCTATGTTTATTAATAATCACTCTAGAAGAACTTGGCATCAACAATTCAGACAATTTTTATTTCAAATACTCAGGTTCTTTAATGAAACATTTATCTACTTTGGGTTGGCCTGTTGGAAGTTCACTTTATAAACAAAGAAAGATTAAAAAAGAACTTGTATGTTCATAAATTTAAATATAATCGCACTCTAAAGTTTCTCTGGTTTCTCTATTTGTAATTGGATTAGTTCCAGTAGCACTTTCACAAAATTTCCTAATAATATCTTTTGGCAAAAAAACATTTGTGAAGTCTGCGCCTTGTATTTTTACATTTTCAAACTGGGTACTATAAGCAAAAGAATCCTCCAAGTTAGTATTTGATAAATCTGTTCCATCTAAAACAGCTGAGTCTAAAGTTACTTCTCTTAAGTTGGAGTTACTTAAATTAGTATCTTTCAATTTTGCTCCATAAAGAGTCGCATTTTGGAGCTCACAACCTGACAAATTTGCGTCTTGTAAATCAGTCAAATAAAAAGTTGCTCCTTTTAAATCAGATCCAGAAAAATCAGCCCCTACCAAGGATTGTTTACCATAATCCAAGGCAGCGAAGCTTCTAGAGGGGAGGGTTAAAACAACTATTAAAAAGGTTAAAATTATGAATCTCATTTGTTTGAGTAGTATTTAAATAAATTCTAACTTCTTAAGCTGAAATCTAAAAATTAATTATTTACTGAATGCTATATTTGTTGAAATAGCAAATCACGAAATAGGTTTTGGATATAAGTCCTTATGATGCAATTGTTGTTGGTTCTGGAGCTACAGGAGGAATAGCAGCACTTACATTGGCAGAACAAGGGATCAAGGTTTTAGTAATAGAGGCAGGTCCTCAATTTAAAAGGCATGAAGCTAGTAATCATGAGCCAAAAAGTACTTTAAAAAGATTATCAGGAGTCTTAACAAAAAAACATGCCAATCAATGCCAACATCCTGGTTATTGGAAAAATAATCCTGACTTATATTCAAATGAATTGAAGCATCCTTATGACTTCCCAAAAAAAAAGCCATTTCTATGGACCCAAGGTAAACAATACGGGGGGAGATCATTAACTTGGGGAGGCATAACATTAAGACTTTCCTCAGAAGACTTTCATCCGGCTAAGAAAGACGGATTCGGACCAAACTGGCCTATTTCATACGATGAACTATCCCCTCACTATGATTTCATTGAAAATTTCTGCGGTATCTATGGACGAAAAGATGACATTCAAGAAGTCCCAAACGGTAAATATATTGGTGAAATACCTCTTACAGAAAACGAAAATGTTTTTGGCAGCAAAGTAAAATCAAAATTAAATTATCCATTTATCCAATCAAGAGGATTTGACCGTAATTCATCAGTAAAAGAAAATAAATGGCCCAAGTCCTCTAGCTTAGGAAGCTCTTTAAAAAAAGCTTTAGATACTGGAAATGTACAAATAATCACTAATTACCTAGTGGAGTCTTTTGAGATTAATAAGGTAACAGAGCTTGCCTCAAAACTAACGATCGTAAACCTAGAAAATGGACAAAAAGAAGTATTGAATTGTGATTTAATTCTTCTCTGCGCATCAACAATTTCAACACTGAGAATACTCCTTAACTCAGAATACAAATCAAATTCCTCAGGATTTAAAGATAATTCTGGAAAATTAGGCAAATACCTCATGGATCACGTATCTATCTGTAGATTTTTTTCAGTCCCAAAAACAAAAAACTCCTATAAACCAGTAGATAATCCTCCCGATCTTTCTGGAGCAGGAAGCTTCTTTATTCCATTTGGTTCAAATTTGCCAGAAATTGACGACATGAATTTCCATAGAGGTTACGGAATCTGGGGGGCAATTGATAGATTAGGAATACCGAAACTTTTGCAAAAAGACAAAAACAAATCAATTGGCTTTCTTATCGCTCATGGCGAGGTCCTTCCTAGAGAAAAAAACTCAGTTTCTCTCTCAAAAAAAACAGATAAATGGGGAATCCCAATTCCTTACATTGAATTCGAATGGAGTGAGAATGAGTTAAATATGGCAAAACATATGGAAAACACAATACAAAAATCAATAAAAGCAGCAAATGGAGAAATGAAAAATATTGATGAACTAATGAATATTCCATTGGGGAGTTTATTTACAAAAAATTTGATCGCACTCTCAGATAATCCCCCTCCTCCAGGATATTACATACATGAAGTAGGAGGGGCACCAATGGGAACAAATGAAGAAAATAGCGTGGTTGATAAATTAAATAGAATATGGAGATGCAAGAATGTACTTGTACTTGATGGAGCGTGCTGGCCAACTTCATCTTGGCAAAGCCCTACACTTACAATGATGGCCTTGTGTAGGAGAGCGTGCCTAAATATTAAAAAGATTTAGAGGGAGTAAATAGTTGATTTAAATAAATTTCTGAAACAGAATTATCAGTACATCCGTTTTGCATGAGAAAAGTAGCTAATGCTGAATTTATAAGCTTGTATTGATCCCAAGTAGGGTTACTTAATACGAAATCTTTCATAGTGTTGTAAAGAGTTTCTGAAAGCTCTGTCTCTAAAGAGACTTTATTTGAAGAGCACTCTTCCAGCTTCTTATCAGTTAAATTTGAATGGCTTATTTGATTCATAAAACTATGATTTTCTGCCTTCATATAATGATATTTTTTTCTAAAAAAATCAAAAAAAATCTGTATGTAAACTTTTTATATTATCAAATGAGACTCAAGTTATAAGTTGGTTTTTAAAAAATTTTCTTTTTAAATAAGGAAATTGATTAGATCTTAAAAAAAAGTCAACAATAATGTTGAAGTCCTGTTTTTTATAAAAACTGCTGGGATTTCTAATCCAATGTGGATTTGGACGTGGAAAACAACCTGTAAATTGTGGAAAATCTAGCTCAAAATACTTTTAAGATTTTATATTAGGAATACTTATATGAACTGAGTCTATTAAGACTTAGTCGAGAAAGAGACAGGTGATTCAGTTATTTTCAACGGATTTTCTTAAGATTTGGTCTTCATTAGGCAAGCGAAGCGTGACAGGTCCCAAGGGGTGGTTTGAATTTGGATAAATACTATGGTGATGGAGATGGTGATTATGTTCATGTTGATGAGCCTGCACATGTTTATGTTCTAAGTAATGATCTCCTCCTGGGTTTGATTTTCCTTGGCTATGAGTTGGGATTTGATTTTGTATTTCACAAGCACCATTACATTCAGGATCGCATAAATCACAGCTGATACCCAAGCCCTCTACGTGGTCATGATGACTTTCTTGTACCATTCCAACTTCTTTTTCAAAGCCAAATAAATTTGATCTATATTTACAAGTTGAACAATTCATAAAATTATTACCTTCATCATTAAGAATCTCTTCAATCCTTTCTGCAAAGGTATCGACCACATAAGACTGTGATGCAAGATATTTTGCATGTATAAATGAAATATTTGGATTATTAATCGCAACTAAATCACTTTGCCTTTTTATTCTTGTAACAAGAACACCTGAGAAAAGGAAATAAGGGAAAATAATTATATTTTTATAACCAAGTCTCACAACATTTTTCAAGCCAGGTTCAACAAGAGGGAAAGTTACTCCTGAAAAAACTGTTTCCCCCCACCCTAAACCAATACCCTCTACGATCATTCTCGTAATTTTTGAAACATTGGAATTCGCATCTGGGTCAGAAGAGCCTCTACCAACAACAACTAATAATGATTCTTCAGGATTAAGAGTTTTATTTTGTCTAAATACATCTTTTACTCTTTCACAAGCTGCACTAATCATTAAATTATTAATACCTAATTCTCTTCCATAGATTATTTCAATACCAGTTTTACTTGAATAATTCTTAAGCAAGCTCGGTATATCATTTTTCACATGGCCAGCAGCGAATAGCATTGCGGGTATTGCAATTACTTTTTTTATAAAATTATCTTTTAACTTGTCTAGCGCATCAACAATTGAAGGTTTAGCAAATTCCAGGAAGCCAAATTCAACTAAAAAATTTGGATATCTTTTTTGGATGAGATTGGTTAATTCTTGAAATTCAGTAATGGCTAATTTATTTCTACTCCCGTGTCCACAGATAAGAATAGCAACTTGATTATTTAACTTCAAATCTAAATTATCCAATATTAAATTATTATTTATACCATAATAGTAAAGAACAATATTATGTAGTGAAAAAAAATAATAGTTTGCTTGAAATCCCAAATATTAACTCAAAGGACGCAAAGTTAAAGAAATTAATTTATGACGTAGATGATTCCATATTTAATAAGGGAAATTATTCTAAGGAAAAATTCGAGCACCTTTGCGTTTGTAGTGGAGGTACAACCTCTAGCTGTGCAAAAAATGGTTTTACAACTCTTGATCTAAGAAAAAATCACAGCAAAATTCACCTTGATAGAAAAAGCAATTTAGTAACAATTGGAGGTGGAGTAATAATGGGGGATCTAGTAAATCATTTACAAAAACATAATCGAAGTTTCCCAATTGGACTTTCTAAACTTCCTGGGGCAGGCTATGTACTTACTGGTGGAGTAAGCCCGCTCAGTAGAACCTACGGACTAGCCATTGATAATATTGAATCAATTAAGGGATTCTTGGGTAATGGCAGATTTATCTCTTTTAAAAAAAATCAAATAAATCCAGAAGATCAATTGATTTGGGAAGCAATTAAAGGCGCAGCATCCTTCTTCTCAATCATTACCGAAATAGAACTTAAGACTATCCAATCTAATCCAATTAAAGTTATAGAAGGATTTGTAAATCTAAATGAACTTTCAGAAATAATAAAACTATCAGAGAAATTTCCAGAAAATATTAGTCTTCAATGGATTTATGCTCAAAAAATTTACATATATATTTTTGCTGAACTTAAAAATAATTTAGAGGATAAAAAAACACAAGAATGCCTAATGTTTCTAGACAAATTTCCTACTCTAGAAAAAAAATTTTATGAGAGCTTTAACAAAATAAATTTCTTCCCAAAGGAATTGAATTTGTATGAGTTGAATGCAAATAACCATTCTGAGGTAATTAGTCTTCTTGGAGAAGATTTAAAAAATGATATCCCAATTTTCATAAAATGTTTGGATGAAATAATGGATAATAAACCTAATAATTCCTGTTATGTTGCTTCGCAACAATTAGGTTGCAAAACTAAAAAGATAAATCATGGCTCAAGCTTTTTTGTTCATAGAAAAAGTACCTGGAAACCATGGATATATGCATCATGGAAAAAAAATGATCTTCAAGAAAAAGAAGTTGCTTTAGAATGGTTTTATAAATCGTGGAGAAAGCTAAAAATATTTTATCCAAATGTTCACTTAGCCCAATTGCATAATCATTTGGATTCTCATGAGGAAGAAATTTCATTAGCCTTTGGGAATAGAATTAGTGAATTAAAAACTTTAAAGAATATTTTTGACCCACAAGGTATTTTGCCTCCTTTATGAAGTAACTTCATAATTAAAAAGAAAATCAAAATGTCAAATTTCTCAAGATATTTATCTAAAAATTGGTTAGATGATCCAAAGTCAAATATTCTCTCAGGCTTAGTTGTTGCATTTGCAATGATCCCAGAAGCAATTGCTTTTTCAGGTATAGCTGGTGTAGATCCTAAAGTTGGCCTTTTTGGTGCATTTTGCTTATCTATAACAATTGCGATTGTTGGAGGAAGAAGGGGTATGATCACTTCTGCCACTGGTTCAACCGCTCTTTTGATGACTGGACTTGTTGCCTATGGAGAGTCACAAGCTCCTGGATTAGGAGTCCCATATCTTATTGCAGCTGGAATATTAACTGGAATTTTCCAAATTCTTTGGGGATATTTAAGACTTGCCTACCAAATGCGTTTCGTGCCAACAGGAGTATTAAGTGGATTTGTAAATGCACTGGCACTTTTAATATTTCAAGCACAACTGCCTCAATTAGGAATTGGTATTAAAGAATCAAAAGAATTAGTTGAACCAACCTTAAGTCAATATCCAGTTAACTCCCAGATTCCAGTAGTTTGGATCCTTGTAATCCTAGGATTAGTAATTATCTATGGGCTTCCAAAAATAACAAAAGTAATCCCATCTCAACTTATCGCAATAGTAATAATAACCCTCATTAGCATATTCTTTAATTTAGATGTCCCAACAGTTAGCGATTTGGGTAAATTACCTGATGGATTACCAAGTATTTCTCTTCCTTTTGGATCAATAGAAAATGGGAAAGTACCTTTTAGTCTTGAAACATTAGGAATAATTTTGCCGACCTCACTTGCAATATCTCTCGTAGGTTTAATGGAAACCTTTTTAACTCAAGATATTTTAGACGATGTAACTGATACAAGTTCTAATAAAAATAAAGAAGCAAGAGGACAGGGAATCGCAAATATTGTGGCATCTTTATTTGGTGGAATGGCTGGGTGTGCCTTAGTTGGGCAATCCGTAATGAATACTGAGAATGGTGGCAAATCTAGATTGTCAACCCTCTCCTCAGGTATATCACTCCTAATTATGATCATCCTCTTGAAGTCTTGGATTGGAGCAATACCAATGGCTGCTTTAGTAGCAATCATGATAACAATCGCAATAAGTACGGCAGATATAAATGGATTAAAAAATATTAGAAAGATACCTAAAAGCGATACTGCAGTCATGCTTATGACTTTTGCAGTTACTATGCTTACAAAACCTCATAATCTTGCACTTGGAGTTATTGCAGGAGTTGCATTAGCTGCAATTCTTTTCAGTAGAAAAGTCGCAAAAGTTATAACTGTCGCAAGAGTGAAAGAAAATAATTTGACTACATACAAAGTTAAAGGACAATTATTTTTTGTAAGTAAAATTTATTTTTTACAAGGATTTGAAATTCATGACCATCCAGAAAATATTATAATTGATATGTCTTTAGCTCATATTTGGGATCAAAGTGGCGTTGTTGCTCTTGAGCAAATTATTAGAAAATTCCAAAATGGGGGTTCTAAAGTTGTAATTGTAGGATTAAATAAAGAAAGTCTTAACTTATTTGAGAGACTAGGTGGTGTAGAAAGCGCTCATTAAAAGAGTTAATTAAGACTAACTTGTTGATAACAAAACCAAAGCCATTGCTGAAAAAGCAAATTTCTATGAGATCTCCAAGCAGTTTTTGAACTATTTAGATCAAAATTTTCAGGAGGAGGAACATCTCCCTTTTTTTTGTCTCTTTCAATTTCACTAATAATTCTATGCACCGTATATTCAGGATGTCCTAAATGCATAAGTTGTTTTTGATCATTTGATTCAAATATTGTATATCCGACGTTTTCTCCATAAGCCAGCAAATTCAATTTCCCTTCTTTTTGGGCCTTCTCCATCTCCAAATCTGGTAATCCTGCAAATCTACTTTGAGGACAAATAAATTCATCATCTTGTGTGCCCATCAAAGGATGGCCTGGAACAAGACTTTTTAAAGGGAATACCCCAAATAATTTCCTATCAAAAACTTTCTTATCAATCCCTGCCAAATAAGCCAGCGCAAAGCCAGCCCAACATAATCCAAGAGTACTCGCACAAGAATTTCTAGCTTCATTTACAATTTTCACAAATTCATCCCAATACTTAACATCTTCAAAGGCTAAGTGTTCAATAGGTGCTCCAGTAATAATGATTCCATCTAACGGTTCCGGATTATTTGCTTCTTCCCAAGTAATGTATAGATTATTCAGATGATTAAGATCCCATGTTTTATAAGAGTGAGTTTTAAGCTTTATCCAAACTGGCTCTATTTGAAGAGGAGATAAACCAAGTGGATGCAGTAAGTTAAATTCATACTGCTTGCCAAGAGGCATTATATTTAAAATACCTATCCTAAGAGGACGTATATCCTGTCTTTTTGCCAATTCTGGTTCGATCCAAGATATATGATTTTTCTCAACATCACTAATCTTGTGATAGTTACTAGGAATTATTAAAGCCAATAAATCTCCTTTCCTATGTAATTTGTGAAAGTGCTTGTTCGAAATCTGCTTTTATATCATCAATATGCTCAATTCCTACAGAAACTCTTACCATTGTGGGAGTAACACCTGCAGATAATTGTTCTTCCTCAGATAATTGCTGATGAGTTGTTGAAGCCGGATGAATTACTAATGTTTTTGAATCACCTACGTTAGCAAGGTGACTCGCTAATTTTAAGGAATCAATAAATTTTACTGCATCTTCATAACCTCCATCGAGGGAGAACATAAGCATGCAACCCATTCCCCTTCCAGAAGTGTATTTTTTGGCACTTGAGTAATATGGATCAGATTCTAGACCAGGGTAATTAACGCTACTTACATTAGAATTAGAATCCAACCATTTTGCCAATTCAAGAGCATTAGAAGTTTGTCTTTCTATTCTTAAACTTAGAGTTTCCAAACCCTGCAATAACAGGAAAGAATTAAAAGGACTTTGAGCTGATCCCCAGTCTCTCAGGCATTCTAGTCTTGCTCTTAACGCAAAAGCGATATTTCTATTATCAGGTACTCCCAAAGATTTGCAGATATCACTTCCGAAACCAAAAGCGTCCCAATGAACGAGCCCGTGATAAGCAGCGCTTGGCTCACTCATTAGTGGGAATTTACCATTTCCCCAATCAAAGGTTCCCGCATCAACAATGACCCCTCCAATACTTGTCCCGTGTCCACCGATCCATTTTGTTGCACTTTCTACAACAACATCGGCTCCAAAATCAATTGGTCTTATTAAAGCACCGCCTGCACCAAGGGTATTATCCACTATTAAAGGAATTCCATTTTCCTTCGCCAAAGCAGATAGTCCCTCAAAATCTGGGATGTTGAATCGAGGATTTCCCATTGATTCAACATATATTGCTTTAGTTTTATCATCAATTTTATTTCTAAAACTATCGATACTATCGCCATCAGCAAATTTAACTTCTATTCCTAATCTTGGAAATTGTACTTTAAATTGATTGTAGGTTCCACCATATAGAAAAGAAGTAGAGACAAAATTATCACCTGCTGTCATGCAGTTCACAATTGCCAAGAATTGAGCAGCTTGACCTGAGGATGTTGCAAGTGCTGCCATACCTCCCTCCAAAGCTGCCATCCTTTTTTCGAAGACATCTGTGGTGGGGTTCATAAGTCGAGTGTAAATATTTCCAAATTCTTTTAATCCAAAAAGATTCGCACCATGTTCGGCATTGTCAAAAACATAGGAACTAGTTTGATAAATAGGTACTGCTCTAGAATTTGTAGTTGGATCAGGCACTTGACCTGCATGTAACTGAAGAGTCTCGAACTTTTGGTTGCTCAAAATTTTTAAATAATCCTATTATCTATTTAACTTAAAAAAGTCCCAAAAAAAAACAAAAAAAAGATAAATATTTATAAATCCTTTTTTAATGAGGGGTAATTATCCGTCATGTATAAACTCAAATCCTCTTTTATCGCAGATCTGAGTTTCTCAATATTTGAAGAATCTATTATTGGAAAAGTTTTATTTCCTTCAGGATCTTTTTCAGTGATTGATTTCCAATTCTTACCAACATTTTTTTCAGAGTTATTTAGAACATCATCAAAATTGAAAACCTTATCATTGTTTTTAGCTTCAAATTCACTAAAAGCTTTATTAATGAGCTCCTTTCTATTTTCAAATAGATTTTTGGCTTTTATAGTATCTGGAAGACCCATAATTGGTTGTAATTCCTTAAGAAGTTTTATTTCCTCTTCAATTAGGAGTGTCCAAACACCATGTTTATTTTTTGGGAGATTAGAATTACTAAATATGTTAATTTCATCGAGGTAAAAATTTAACCATAAATAATATGATTTTTCTTCAATAGTTTTTTTAACTGATGTCTTTTTATTTTGGATCTTTGGGAGTAACTTTTCTGCCTTCTTTAAAAACTGTCTGTCCTCTCTTTCTAAATTTATTAAACCCCATCTTTGACTGTAGTCCCATAAATCTTCGTATCTTGTTAAGTCTTCTTGATTCCAACCAAGAGCTTTCAGTTCATTAGAACGATGTGATAATTCCTTTTTCAAAAAAACCTTTTAAAACCATAATAATTCTAACCCCGCAATCAAGATTAGTAAATAAATGAAGAACTTACCTTTTTAGTAAATTAAATAAATAATCAATTATTAAAATAATTATTGATAATTTTCAATACATTGATATAGCTTGGATAATTTTTAGAAATATGATCACTATATTCATTTTTTATAAGATCGTTTTTCTCTTTATCAATGAACAATTTCTTGTAAAGTTTCTCAATATCATTAAAAAGATAATCTCCTTTTAATTTTTCATTTAGTTCTAAAGATAATTCAGATTTCACAGATTCTTGGCAAAAATTAGTGATCTCTTCAGAACTAATTAAAACCTTATAAATTTCTTTTTTTTCTTCTGAATTAGCATTAAAGCATAAATAAATAAGATTAATCATTGAACAATTATTATTTTTGATTTTGAATTCTTTATAAATGTCTGGCCAAAATTTTAAAGATTTTAAACCTTCTAAACCTCCTTGACTGAGAGAGTATTTATTACACCAATTTATAAATTCTGAGACATCTTTTGGACATCTATTGAGTTGCAAAAGCATATCCGATAAAACTTGTCCTGCTTGAAAATTCCGTGTTGGTTTTCCTTCAGTTGGTAGAGTCATACTCCCTAAGACATCAGCCTTAACAGCATTTAATTGAGAAAAAGTATAATCTCCTTTTTCACAAAATTCATCATTAATTATTTCCTTTGCACTAATTTTTTCTTCACCATAACCAAGCTCTTTTAATGAAAGATGTTTATTTTCTAATTTATTTTCTTTTCTAACTTGTAATGATACTGATGCGGCCTGATCTAAACATTGAGTTAACAGAATTGTATTAATGCTAGGAAGCATTCCTGGCTTATCGGAATGAAAGTTATTTACAAAACCTGCAAATATGGATGAGATATTTTTGATTGATTTTATATATTGACATTCAATATTATGAACTCCAGGAGAAACTTGAATTTTCGGGGACAATTGATTCAAAATGCGAGCTCCTATTAAAGCAGTAATGGGATTAGGATGGCAGAAATTTGCGGTAAAACTATCATGAGGATTTCGTAAAGCTCCGTGACGATGAAATCCTGTAAAAAAAGCTAAATTTGGATATTTATTACAGAGAATAAAAGGGTTTTTATTTTTATTGTCAACGCAAAAAGAACCGACGAGACAGCCAAGAACTACATTTTCTCTTTTTAAAGTTTTTCTTAGTTCTAAAGCAAGTTTAACATCATCTTTTATGTGATTACTGTTTGAAGAAAGAATAACTATCTCACATTCCAAGAGAAGATCTTTTAAATCAAAAGACCTTCTTTTTTCCTCTGAAGAATAATGTCCCATTCTCTTAATCTTTTCAATAATCTCATTATCCATCTCTGAAAGAACATCATTTGAGAAAGCACCTAACAAATCTCTATCTTCCCTAGGAGCTAAGAGAATATTATTTGATTTTCCATGCATAGCACAGTTATATGCTAATGATGCAGGATATAAACCAACACTGTAGAATCCAACTTTGCTGTTCTCTATATCTTCAATCAATGAATAAAAATATTTTTCATCATTTATGTTTTCTATGAAATTATTCTTCATTTTTAGAAATTCTTGTTAATTTTTTTAATTTCTTACCCTTAACAACATTTTTCTACATTAAAGCAATTTTTGACCATAGCAAATTATTTATTGTAAATATTGAATTTTTTAATTTATAATTTTACATAAAAGAAGCCTAATAAAAAAAGAGATAATTATAAATATGGAATATATGGCAAGTAATTTAAAGGTACAAAAACATTTAATTTCTTCAAAAAATATCTTATTTATTCAAGACATTGACGGAGTTTGTATCCCTCTAGTTAAAGATCCAATGACTAGAAAGTTAGAATCAAAATATATTTATGCAGTAAAAGAATTTGCAAAGGAATTCTTTGTATTAACTTGCGGGGAACATGAAGGTCCAAGAGGCGTTAACAGAATAATAGAAAGGAGTTTAGGGAGCACTAATGAGCCTAAAAACAAAAAGCTATATTTAAGAGGTTTAGCTGCCTGTGGAGTAGAGTATCAAGACAACAATGGTCAAATAAGTTTTGAAGGCGTCTCAGAAAAAGAACTAAATTTTTTATCAAAAGTACCTAGTTTAATAAGACCAAAATTTAATTTCATAGTTAAGAATATTTTTCCTGAACTTAGCCAAGAAGATATCAATTTTCACGCAGTAAAATCAATATGTGAAACACGCTTCTCGCCAACGATTAATTTCAATAGTCTTTTTGATTTAGTTAGCAATGATTCTGATAAAAGAAAGCTTATTCAAATTAGTTTTGAAAAAATGATGAATGAAATCATTTTTAGAGCTGAATCCGAAGGCCTCAAAAACTCATTTTTCCTGCATATTTCACCAAATTTAGGAAATAAAAATGGTAAAGAAAGAATTAAACTTTCTTCTAAAGATGATATTGGATCAACAGACATCCAATTACTTATTAAAGGAGCAGTTAAAGATTCTGGAGTTTTATTTCTTTTAAATAAATTTATTGAGGATAAAACAGGTAAAGCTCCTTTTGGAAGTAATTTTAATTTTAGAAACTCTCCAAATTCTATTACGGGAAAAATTGATTTATGCAAAAGTACTATTCAAACAGAAGATATGCCACTGATTGTAGGAGTTGGTGACACAATAACATCAAAAAAAAATAATGGTGAAAAAAGTTATTTGAGAGGAGGAAGTGACAGATCTTTTTTAGAATTTATACAAATATTAGGGAATGAATTTGGTATTAATAATAAAATAATTTTTGTAGATAGTAGCTCTGGTGAAATTGAAAGACCTTCTACAAAAAAAACTGGTTTAACAGGTATCAGTGATTTTTATGACAACTTAAAGTTTGACTTGGTTTTTCAAAATGGTCCCAAAGAATATATTAGTTGGTTTATTGAGCTTGCTAATAAGAGATCAAACTTTAAAAAAATAGTTGACTTTTGAATCTTCAAATGACAGTTTATAAATAATAGAATTATGAAAGAAAAATTCCCCTCAATATATAAAGAACCTATAGAAACGTTGCAAATCAATATAGGTTATAAATGCAATCAGGCTTGTAAGCATTGTCATGTTAATTCAAGTCCTCTAAGGACTGAAAAGATGTCCAATGAAATAATATCTCTCATTCCAAAAATAATTGATAAGTACAAAATCAAGACTTTAGACATAACAGGTGGCGCGCCAGAACTTCACCCAGAATTTAAAAACCTAATCGCTAGTTTGAGCACAAAACAAATTAATATTATTGACAGATGCAATTTAACAATTTTCTTTGAAGAGGGTTATGAAGATCTTCCTCAATTTCTTGCAAAGAATAAAGTAATAGTTACTGCTTCGCTACCATGTTATGAAAAAGATAATGTTGAGTTTCAAAGGGGTCTTGGGGTTTTTGATAAAAGTATTAATGCTATAAAAATTCTTAATGATCTAGGCTATGGAAAGAAAGAAAATGGATTGCAATTAAATCTTGTTTACAATCCTGTAAGCCCAATTCTTCCACCTTCTCAGAAAATTTTGGAAAAAGATTATAAAAAAATACTATTCGAAAAATATAATATTGTTTTTAATAATTTATACACAATAACTAATATGCCAATAAATAGATATGAAGAATCTCTAAGAAGAGAAGGG
>CACBBE010000004.1 GCA_902537395.1 uncultured Synechococcaceae cyanobacterium | reverse complement strand
TGTTTATGCAAATTAGATAAAGCATCTAGCAAATTTAATGACTTTTTTCTAAGCTCTAAAAATGAAACTATTTGCTTGGATAATAATTCCATAATATTAAATTGTTGTGTAGTTAGATTTCCTGGCTTTCTGTCTATTACGCACAGAGTTCCAAGTTTATTACCATCACTATTTCTAAGGGGAAAACCTGCATAAAAACGAATCTTGGGGTCTCCTGTTACCAATGGATTATTTATAAACCTCTCATCTTGGAAAGCATCATTAATAATTAATGGACTATTTTCTTTTATTGCATGGGTACAAAAAGACCAATCCCTTCTAGTTTCTGATATTTGAAGTCCTATTTTGGATTTAAACCATTGTTTATCTTTGTCTACCAATGTCATTAAAGAAATAGGCACATTACAGGTAGTAGCAGCAATTTTTGTAATATCGTCATAGCATGATTCTGGCTTGGTTCCCAAAATCCTATATTCTGCTAAAGCTTTTAATCTTCTTTCCTCTTCTTCTTTTTTTGATACAAGATTCTGCATTAATCTTCACCAATAATTAAAACTTTAAAATTAAAGTTTCTCCAAAAAACTTTTTCCGTCTAATACTTAATAAAAAAAAGATAAACTTATTGAATTGTTACTTACTGATTTATTACTTATTAATTTATTATTGATTGATTTAACTTTGAGACTGCCATCCCAGCGATCCATCCACTTGTCCAACAATGTTGAAAATTAAATCCACCAGTGATCCCATCAACATCCAAAACTTCTCCAGAAAAAAATAACCCTGGACAAATTAAGCTCTCCATACTTTTAAAATTAACCTCATTAATTTTTACGCCTCCGGAAGTAACAAATTCCTCTCCAAATGGACCTTTGCCCGAAATTATATATTTATCCCTCATTAGAGTATTTATCATTTTCTCTCTTTCATCCGCCAGTAAATCAGCCCACTTTTTCTCTTTATCAATACCTATTTTCTTTAATAAAAAAATCCATAATCTTTTTGTTAATAGTGGAACAGGTCTACTATTAATAAGATTCACCTTGCCTTTATTTAATCTTAAATAATTAATTTTTTCTTTTAACTCTTCATAACTTAAAGAAGACCATTTAATGATTAAATTAAATTTATATTTTTGGTTATAAAGTTCCCTTGCTGCAATTGATGAAAGTTTTAATACTGCTGGCCCACTAAACCCCCAATGCGTTATTAGTAAATCGCCTCTGTTTTGAAAATTCTTATTGTTTAAATTAATCTCTATATCTATGCCCCTTATCGATACCCCACTACATTCATCCAAATTTGGTTCTTTTGTGGAAAAAGTAAAAAGCGATGGTACAGGTTTAACAATGGTGTGTCCAAGATTTTGAGCTATTTTATATCCGCTTGGATTACCTCCAGTTGAAAGAATAATATTTTTTGCAGTTACCTTTGCTTTTTTAAGACTAAAAATATTGAATATATTATCTGGAGTTTTTGCAATTTCTTTTACAAAAAATTTTGTTATTATCTCTACGTTTTTTGATAAAGCACTTTTTCTCAAACAATCAATAACATCTGAAGAAGAATTAGACACTGGGAATACTCTTAGATCTTCCTCAATTTTTAATTTTAAACCTTTTTTCTCAAACCAATCGTATACATCTCCAGCAGCAAAACGATTAAATGATTCCAAGAGCTGAATTCCACCTCTGGGGTAATTCTCAATTAGTTCATTCGGTATCCATGTTGCATTAGTGACGTTACATCTTCCCCCTCCACTAATCCTTACTTTCTCCATAAGTTTTGAAGTTCCTTCAAGAATTATTATTCTTTTTGCTCCATTTTCAGCAGCAGTTATTGCTGTCATAAAACCGGCTGCACCGCCTCCAACAACTGCTAAATCAAAAGGTTCCAAAAACTTATTATTTAATATGCTTCAATTTGATAATAGCAATTAGTTATAAAGAAAAATTAATCCATAAACCATAAAAAAATAAATATAAAACTTTAAAAATACATAATAAATAGCTACGATTCGCTAATTTTTAAATTTCTAGAAAAATCAACACAGTCGTTATTTTTATGCTTTAAGTTATTTAAATGAATTCGTTATTTTCATACGTTAAATATTCTGAGGCCAGTTTTCCTATGACTGGTCAATATACTGCTCTTCTTTTAATAACTTCTGTTATTTGGGTTCTACTTTGGTTTGGATATAGACAAAACAAGATAAATGATGAGATCAAGAAAAAAGAAAAAGAAGAAAGAATTAATGCGAAAGTTCAAAGAAGAAAGAAGTTAGAGAGTTTGTACCCTACTAATAAAAAAACTGTTTAAATTAAAACTATTTTAGAAACATGAAAAAAAATAATTTCAAATCACTAATTCAGTACTTACCGGGGATTTTGATTCTTATTTATGTATTCTTTTTAGCATTTACTCAATTTATAAAATAAAATTTTAAAAATTATTCGTTTTGATTGGAATCCTTTCTGCTTTTGGAGCTGCTACATCTTGGACATATGCGTGCTTTATTTGGCGCTCGCAAACTCAAAAATATAAATCAATAGATATTAATTTAATAAAAAATATAATAGCTTTTTTAATTTTTATACCTGCTTTTATCAATCTAAGTTCTACAACTGAATTAAAAAACATATTTATCCTACTAATTAGTGGAATAATAGGTATTGGTTTAGGTGATACTTTCTATTTAAAGTCACTACAAACAATTGGCACAAGAAAAACTTTATCTATAGAAACTCTTTCTCCGGTAATGGCAGCTTTATCAGGGGAATTTTTTATTAATGAAAATTTAACAACTAAGTCATGGGTTGGAATAATTATAGTAACGATTTCGCTATTCATAATTCTCAAAAAAGGTAACGATTTTAAAGAGGAAAACTCCTCTTTCTCAGAAAAAAATAACTTTAAGATTTTTGCTTTTCCTTTTTTATCAGTTTTATGCGCTGTTCTTGGAGGTCTTTTATCAAGGATGGTTTTCCTTCAAAGCAATTTATCTCCTTTCCTTACAACTGAAATAAGATTATTAGGTGCAATAATTTTTTTAATTAGTCTAAAAGGATTTAAGATTAATTTTTTCTTAAAAAACATAGACAAAAAACAACAAAAAAGATTTTTTATTTCAATACTTCTTGGAACAAATATAGGAATATTTCTTCAACAAGTTGTTTTTAAAACCCTTCCCCTAGGAGTAGGATGGGCTTTATTAAGCATATCTCCAGTAATTTCCTTATTTTTTGCTAAGACTGAGGAAAGAGAAATTACCAAAAAAATAATATTTTTTACTTGTTTTTTATTTTTTGGCTTGACATTAATAATTCTTTAATCTCTGAGTTAATGTAAAAAATACTCATGTTAATAAAAATCAAATTAAATAAAATTACTCTATAGACACTCAAAACAATGAAAACATTAAAGAAAAAAAGACTCGGCACATTGGAAGTTTATGTTATTTTTTTAAGCTGCATTTATGCTGGCTTTATAGGTTATAAATCTCTATTAAATATTTTATTTACTTGGAATTAATTAATTCTTTCTAATGATTTAATCAACTTACCTCCATCTTGGTCATCATCATCATTTGAAGCGAAAAATAAAAAAAATATTCCTAAAGAAGCTATAGATAGCGAAATTGACAATACAGAAAGCTCATCCATAAATTAGAAATTTTTTTTATGATAAACGAAAAAAAATAAAAGACAGTAAAGAAATACACATTCTCGAAAATAAATATTTCTTTTATTTGTAAAATGAAAAAACACATCCGAACTATTTCGTGAAAGTTCTAATAACTTCCCCCTGTAGTGCAAGCGTAATAATTCAGTATGGAATAAAAAGTTGGCCTATTTGGGAATGTGAGCCAAGCAAATTTCAATGGAAATACGATGATAAGGAAATTTGCTTAATTATTGAAGGTCAAGCGAAAATAAGTACCCAAAACGGAGACATATATGTGATTAAAGCAGGAGATCTAGTTGAGTTTCCTGCTGGACTTTACTGCGAATGGGAGGTAACCAAAAGTATTAAAAAACATTATCGATTGGGTAGCTAAATTCAAGAAAAAAGATTTTTTTCTTTCTTTACTGTCAAGTCAATGCAGATAAAATATGGTTAATAAATAATTTTCAAAAGGGGAACTAATATTATGCCTTTTACTGATCAAGAATATTTTGAGGTTATCGAAAAAAACGAAATAGTAAAAAAGGCCTTTGAAAATATTAAGCAAATTTGCATTGATTTACAAAAAGAAACGAATTGTCCTGAAGAGGACCTAAAAGATTTTCTTGAGTTTATTTCTAGACAATGGAATAAGGAATAATTAACAAGCATTTTGAAAATAGATTTCAAATCTAAATTTATTTGTCCGACTAAATAGGTTCTAATCTAATTCCTTTTTTGGTTTTGTATTGATACTTGAAGTCCCCTTAGCAGCAGAAACGAAGAAAAAGAAGCCAACAATTCCTGAAATACCAAATATCGCAGCCAAAGGATCAAAAGTGAAAGAAAACATAGAATTTATAAAATCAAGATAAATATTAGTTTTTGAATCAGAATTGTACAATTAATGTTAAGTATAAAAAATAACAATTTCGCGATTCATTATGTCATTATTAGTTGCTCAGTAGATTCAAGAAAATTATTATTTAAATTTATAATTCAAATATAAGAACATCAATATAAATCCTAGATTTATTTGTATGAAAGAAAAAAAGTTAAAAGATAATTTATCGCAATAAAAATAACACTCGCCAAAGGATCCACAATTGTTATTTCTTTAGATTACTATTTAAATATGACAGAATTCTATTCGGCATCTTCCTCAGTAACTCCATTTACAGCGATATTATGGTGTCTCTACCCATTAGCTGTGCTTGTAATCATTGAATTACTACTTGGAGGTGGTTTTGATGATGATAATAATGATGATCAAGATGGTGGGATGCTTATTCCTGCTTACTCTAGATCTAACACTTGAAATAACATTAGGTTTTAAATTACAACCTTTAAAACAGTTCCATTAAATTGATTAGTATCGATATTACACTTATTTCATTTATAACGCTTACTATTTTTATTATTTCCTCTTTTTCTTGGCTTTTCTTGAGAACCCTTAAAGAAGGAAGAAAAGCTCTTACAGATATAAAAAAGGATAAATCTTAAATATCACTAAAAACGTTTAAAAATATGGGATTTTCATTTGATTTATTAAACTTTTAGATTTATAAGTTTTATTAAATAAAAAGATTTATTCCTAATATTTAAAAACTTTTCCTTATGAAAGTTTGTGAAAATCATAAAAAACCTAAATAAACACTAGAATTTGTAAGATTGCTAAGTTAAACAATTACCAATCTATTGATATCTCATTTTTTTGGAAAACCTTCTTTTAGTAATTACTTTAAAAAGTAAACATGCATCTAAATTCTTTACTGTATATCTGTTCTATATCTTTATTCATTTATATAATGGCGCTATTTTGGAGAGACTTGCCAAATCAAAAAAAGTGAATAAATAATAATTATTAATTTTGTTGCCTATAAAAATAAATTGAGTTATTAATTTAATATTGGATTTAATTTTTTTATAAATGCTGAAAGAATCTTCAAGTAAAAATAACAAAAATATATTCTCACAGACTTCAAGTATTTCAAAAGAAAAGATGATTTGCAAAGACGGATTCTGTTCATTACCAAATCAAGATGATATCCAAAAACAAGATTCAAATGATATGAATTTATTTGATCCTATTAAGTAAATAAATAACATTTTGTTAAATTGAAGATTAAATTAACAATTTTAAATTCTCTGAATTTTTAATTTATAATTAATGACTTTTTTAAATGCATATAAGGAGTTTTGGATTAAAGCTACAGACTTCAAAGGATTCACATCTCGATCAGACTGGTGGTTAGTTCAATTAGCTAATCTTATAATTTCTTTCCTAACTATCCCAATATTTTTAAAAATTTTTGGTTTCAATGCTTATGGACTTGTTTGTATTGTTCCTCAAATAGCTATTGATATAAGAAGAATCAGAGATTTTGGAAAAGATTGGAAATGGATCTTTATTAATTTAATACCTATCTTCGGATGGATATTGTGGTTAATCTGGTTAGGCTTTGGTAAAACCGGTAATGGGAAAAATAAACTTATATAGAAATTAACTCTTTATTTTTTCTTTTTTTTAAAATCTACAAATCTAATCTTGTTTCTTAACTCTACATGTTTTTCAATAATTCTAAAAACATGCATCTCGCATTCGGTTAATTTAAGAAACTGATCGAGTGTATCTTTATCTTCTTGATCAAAATCCTCGAATACTTCTGAAATAGCAATACTATTTCTAGAAATAAAATCCTCTGCAACATCTCGAGGATTCTTGCCTGATTGGAAATCCTCAAAAGCTTCATAAGAATTAAGTTTTCTCGTTAACCATTTAAACCATGGTTCATTTTTATTATGTTTTTTATTTATGATTTTCTTCATAAAAAATTTTTTACTAGCTTAATCATTATTAGTTATTCATTCTTTGACAGCTGTACAATTACTTATTTTTATAATTTTATTAAAGATAAACCTTATTTATTTTTTACAAAATGGACATGATTACCCATAAAACTTCGTAAAGAATAAGTATTTATTACTCATTTTTTTTTTCATGAGATAGCTAGAATTTGTTTTTATTAAAATACATTGTCAATTCCATTTTATGACTTTCCTTCATCTCCAATCTTAATAATTGGTGCTCTTGGTATTGCAGTAGCAATAGCAGTTTTTTTTGTTTCTTACCAAAAATATTTTAATTCTCCTTTGAACAAAGAGCTTGCAGAAAAGAAAAAAGCCTTAATTAATGAAAAAAAAGATTTAAATGAAAGATTAGAAAAAATAGAGCAAGATTTAAAAAATTTGTAAAAAATTACTTTTTTAAAGATAAGTTAATGATCTCGAATTCAAGACCTTAATTTTTTAAACAGGAATTATGGTCTATAAGGAGTTATGGATAAAGATCATCTTATTGATTTAATTTCTAATAGCCTTCTTTATGAGAGTAAAAATTCTGGCTCTCATAGAAATCTTAGTGATTTTAAAAATTACTTAGAAAGATTAAATCTAGATCAATTGAGAACTATGTCTAAAGAATTTATTCTTTAGTCTGATGTTTTAAATATTTTATTGTTATTTAATAATCAATACTTTTTAAAAATTGTTACCATCAAAAAAATAAGAGAAATATGCTTAATTTAAATAGAGGTGATTTTTTAATAAAGCCATTTCTAAAAAGAAATAATATTAGAGCCTCCTATCAAATTATTTCTACAATAATTCCAATAATTTCTATTTGGTTAATCATCTACCAAATAATAAATCAATCTTTTCCATTATTGATAAAAGGATTTCTATTGATACCTTTTATAGTTCTCCTAACTCTGTTCTCTTCTCGAACATTCTCATTAATGCATGATTGCGGTCATAATTCTCTTTTTACAAAACGTAAATTAAACCGCTTTTTTGGATTTTTGCTTGGCTTAGTTAATGGTATTCCTCAGAAGTCATGGTCAATTGATCATGCATTTCATCATAGAAATAATGGAAATTGGGAAATTTACAAAGGGCCTATAGATGTTTTAAGTCTTGAAGATTATAATTCCCTTACAAAAAGAGAGAAAATAATTTATAAAGTAAGTCGAAACTGGATGATGCTTTTCCCTGGTGGTTTTTTTTACTTGGTTTTAAAACCTAGATTAGGACTGGTTATTATTATTTATAATTTTACTAAAGATTTTATTTTAGAGACTTTTATCAAATTAAAAAACAGAGAAATTTCTCAACTTCTAGCTATTAATTCAAGAGTAAAATCACCTTTTTCTGATTATGGAGATAATTTTAGTGAAATAGGTGAATTAATAATTAACAACATAGTAGTAATAGTAGGGTGGATTTTTATGTGTAAATGGTTTGGGTTAGTATTTTTTTTATCATTTTATTCCATGGTATTAACCTTATCAGCAGCAATTTTAATATGTGTTTTTTTCGTACAACATAATTATGAGAACACATATGCTAAAAATACAAAAAATTGGGATCTTATTGATGGAGCGATTTTAGGTAGTAGTAATTTAGATATCCCTAATTGGCTAAATTGGTTTTTAGCAGATATATCCTTTCATAGCATTCATCATCTCTCTGAGAGGATACCAAATTACAACTTAAGAGCTTGTCATAAAGCAAACATTCATTTACTCCAACAATCAAAATTCTTAAAATTGAGCGATTTTTCAAATTGCTTCAAATATATTATTTGGGATAATAAAAATGAAAAATTAATTCCAATAAGTTAAACCCTTAATTCAACCTTCTTCTCAATTTTCTTTTTAGAGGAATACTGCTATATGCATGGGCTCCAATAGATGGAGGCAAGTCATTCTTTAAAGGATGTATAAAAGCATTTGCCATACTTTCTAACATTTTCGAAAGCCAATTAATTACTGATTTCATTTGAAAATCTAAAAATGTACTTTTTTATCATCTAACTAAATTACTGAAAAGTAAATCAGTCTTTATGCTGATTTTGTGGAATATTACCTAATAAAATTAATATTAAATGTTCAAAATTATTGTTTTCTTTTCTGTTTTAAAAGATAAATATGAGTTCCTTTTTAAAGGTAATTCAGGTGCAAAATAAATTTAGGAAATAATACTTATTTTTTCTAATTAACTTAATAAATTAAATTTTTGAACATAATTTCGTGCTATATCTCTATTCCAAATAAATCTAACAGTATTATGAATGATTCATTTGTTTCTTCAAACCAGAATACAGAGATAGACTCTATTAATTCATATTTTGAGTGCATCACTGAATGCAGTATTATCGATGGTCATCAAGAATGTATTACTCGTTGTTTAGAAGTTCATTTAAAGGGGGGTGATCAAAATGAATAAAAAGAATTCACCCCAAAGGAAAACAACTTTAAAATGGAACACGAATGGAGAGCTTTCGGAAATTGATATGTTGAGAATTTTAGAAAAAATATCAACTCATGATCTTAATCAATGTAAATTAACATGCGATTCTGATAAAGGTTAAAAACTATTATTTCTAGATCTTTTTAAATTATTAATTAAGTAAAAATTTGATTCTAGTATTAGAAAAATATTTCTAATAAGCTGCATTTTTTATGATCTGAAATCAGACTAAATTTAAATATTTCTTTTTCAATATTTTACCAATGCTGCTGATAAAAAGCAGCTTAATTAGAACTTAAGATATCAATTTTTTAATTAACGAGATTTCAATCAAGATTAAGAACTTTTACAAGATGTCTTAGGTTTAATTTTAAAAATTAATTTTTTGAACTCATACCTTTTTTTAAGAATGTTTTACTAATTTCTTTTTTTGTTAGTTGAATCGGTTCTACTAAACCTGAATCGCCATGAGTTGGACAATAATAAGTCATAAGCATCCACTTTTTTTCTTCATCCATAACTAAGCTCTTTTAAAGAATATTTAAGTAAATAGGATGGATTATGAAAAAATTGATTTTTTTTAATCTTTTTTTCTTTTTTACTTAATAATTCATAAAAATTGTAAATAAATTCTCACAAAATAGATATAAATACGCATGACTTTAAACAAAAATCCTGCTACTAATTAATAAATTCAAAATTATTAATGTCTCTAGAATCTATATTAATGGTAGTTGCTCCAATCTGTCTTTTTACGGCGGGTGTTATTGTTCTACCTATTCTAGTAAAGCCTCGTAAACAATCTGGTTTACCTAAAAGGTATATACGCGGTCTTTAAATTAATTAAGCTTTAAAGAAGAGCAAAGACAATCAGGATAAAAAAGAATTAAATAGATATTTAAATAGATTGCGATAAAAGAATAAAATAAAAAATTCATTGCACAAATAATTTTATTTGAAGATGAAATTTAAATCGTAAAAACTTTATCAAAAAAAAATTATAAATTCTTTTCATTATGTGAGCCTGTGATGGATAATAGAATATATAAATTCACTTTTATTTAACAAAATTCTTAACCAAAAAATTTGAGTAATATAAACTTTTCAGGTCTACATGGCCAAGCGCTTTTAATAGAGGATAAAGATATCCCAAGCATAAAAGAATTTAAGGATGTTATCCCAGATCACTACTTCAAGTGCAATACCAAAACTTCTTTGAGGTATCTTTTACAATCAGCTTTAATTCAATCATTAGTAGTTGCAATAGGTTTATCTATTCCATTCACCCCAAAACTGATCCCAATTTGGATTATTTACGCATTACTATCAGGCACCACTGCAATGGGATTCTGGGTAATTGCCCATGAATGTGGGCATGGAGCATTCTCTAAAAATAAGACATTGGAAACTATTACTGGTTATTTACTGCATTCATTGCTTCTAGTGCCTTATTTTTCTTGGCAGCGTTCTCATGCAGTTCATCATCGATTCACAAATAACATAACCAATGGAGAAACTCACGTTCCTTTAGTCATTAAAGGCAATGGAGTTGCAGAAAAAGTTGGCGGAGAAAAAGAATTACATTTTTCGAATTCCTTAGGTAAGAAAAATTATGGAATTCTTCAACTTGTTTTACATCTAATATTTGGCTGGCCTGCTTATTTACTTACGGGAAGTACAGGAGGTATTAAATATGGTACTTCAAATCATTTTTGGCCAATTAAACCATTTTCTAAAGCATTATGGCCATCAGCATGGGCCAAGAAAGTTTGGATATCAGATATTGGTGTAGTTTTGACATTAGTGGGAATTTTTTCTTTAGTTTTCAAGTATGGACTATTTCCAGTAATTGCTATGTATTTTGGCCCTTTATTAGTGGTTAATTGTTGGCTAGTAGTTTATACATGGCTTCATCATACAGATACAGATGTACCTCATCTTTCAAATACGGAATTTTCCTTTATGAGAGGCGCATTTCTTTCTATTGACAGGCCTTATGGCAGAGTTCTTGATTTTCTTCACCATAATATAGGTTCTAGCCATGTCGTTCATCATGTATGTCCAACGATCCCTCATTATCATGGGAAAAAGGCAACTGTCCTAATTAAAAAAGCCTTTAAAAAAGCATATCTTTTTAATCCTGATCCAATACACAAAGCTCTATGGAATATTGCTTGCAATTGCGTCGCCGTTGAGTCAGACATCAAGAGAAGAAGATATATATGGCAATCTTCATACAAAATGGTCAATTAAAAACACGATAAATATCAATTCTTTATCACATTAATTTGCGCAAATCTGAAAAGAATATTAAAGAATTAGCAATAAGAAATTTTCCATCTTAGAAAGTATTAGAAATTTAGTAATTCTATGAGTGGCGACAATTTGCATGGTAAACAACCTATTAAATTTTATTCGGAAAAAATAACACTTTCAAAAGTTGAACTATTAGAAAGACAGTTAAGTTTAGGCGAAAAAATTTCAGATTTAGATCAAAAGCATAAAGAATGGAGCAAAAAATTATCAGGCTGATCATCTAATATGACGATTTTAATAAGTTATTGATATTTGTATTTGCCTTATCAAGAAACTTTTCTGAAAATTATTGAAAAATTATTTGCAGGCATCCCTATAATATCTTCTTGAGAAAAACCATTTTTCTTACTCTCATCACAAACTTCCTCAAGATTTTTTATGCCCCAAAGATCATTTTGCATTTTTAATGAATTATCGAAAAAATAATTACTTTTACTTATATGCTTGTTACATATTTTAAATGGCCCATACAAAATCAAAAATTGCCCCTTCTTGAGTAATTTTCCTGACTCTCTAAAGAGTGCTTCAGTAGAAGACCACTGTGCTACATGAATCATATTTATTGAGACTATTCCTTGCAAAGAATGAAGTAATCTCAATGGAATTTTCCAAGGAATTTTTTCAACATCAATTTCAAGAGGCTTGGGCATTTTCTTAGTTAGGTCTTCATACTCAATCCAAGAACTTATACTTTTTCTATGAACTAAATCTGGGTCACTTGTTTGCCAAATTATTCCAGGAAAGCGTTTTTGAAAAACCACTCCATGTTCGCCACTGCCACTACCGATTTCCAATATTGATCCTTTTTTTATAATTCTGGATAGCACATCACCAATGCAGTCTCTATTTCTTTGAGTTGCAGGAAAAAAAAGTCTATTATCCAAAATTAAAAAAATTAGGCGCTTCAGTAAAAAGAATAATTCTAAAATACTTTTTTAGTTAACCTTTCTCAATTTAGGAGTCTTGAAAAACATTACTTTAAGGCTAAAGAATAATATTGAAATTGTCAGAGCAGGCAAGATATAAAGTATTAAATCAGAACTCAATAGAGAAGGAATCTTTCCAAAAATTAAATGCATGTAGTAAGTAGCTAATGACATGAATTCATAAATATCTAATTAATTAATAGCAATTATTTGAATTCTAAAAACTACTTATAGTCAAAACACAAAATTCTCAAAAAAGAGTCAGCCTGTATCCCTACTAGCTGACTCTGGTTTTATATTAATTTAAATTACCTCTAAATGAGGATATACCTCTTAAAAAAAAGGTGAAAAGCTTATATTTTTTTTTCAAATTTAAATAATAAGAACAAAAATAAGCGTCACGATAAGGTATATTCCGACACATATATGTAACAGCTTTTAATTTTTTCTGGCAAAACAAGGAATAATTCCTAATTTCCTTTACATTATTAAATAAATATGTTATATTTATTAACAAATTACTTAAATAAAATGACTCCAGAAGCAGAACGTTTTAACGGATGGGCAGCAATGTTAGGTTTCGTTGCAGCAGTTGGTGCATATGTCACTACAGGCCAGATAGTTCCAGGCTGGTTCTAATGAAAAATAACGAGCCAAAAATAGTAGAAAAAGAAAAAATCGTTGCCGAAAAGCTTAACGGTAGATTCGCTATGTTAGGTTTTGTTGCTCTTGTTGGAGCATATTTAACTACAGGCCAAATCATTCCAGGTTTTATCTAGCATAAATCTTTTATCTTTAAAATAGCTTGATTTAAATTTAAATTGGGCTTTTTTTTTCGTTAAAAATGGTATTTACTAACATTGTTTTGAATAATTCTATTTCAAAATATACCAATACTCAGTATAAAAAATATTTATCTGATTTCTTAAATTAGATCATAATCCTTTTGGTTATGAGGCATATATCTAATACTAAAAGTTGGTTTGAGAGATTTTTGGGTTAATTCTATAAGCTATATTAGTGGGCAACAACTCAACCTAAGTTTATAAGCAACAATATTAAAGAATAAAAATTTTCCTTTTAGAAAGCTTGGGTAGGGAAGTGATTAATATTAAAATAATATTTTAAAAATAAATATTTTTTTGATTATTTTTTTTGTTTAAAACTTACATTTATTTGTTAACTGATGCTATCTTTATCAAGTTAATTAGAGGATTTAATGAGAGTAAAGCTTGAACTGGAGACAACATTTAGTGGCAAAAATTTGTTTTTATATTACTAGGTATGATATTTAGCCTAAATGCTATAACTTTTATTTGTTTTTTCTTAATATCTAATTTTAGATAAAAATTTTTCTTTTAAAAGAATTAAATAATATAACTTCAACAAGAAGTTTATAAAAACGGATATTCAGGTACTAAAAAATTCCTGGAATTATTTGTCCTGTTGTTATATAGGCACCTAATAATGCAACAAAGCCAATCATAGCCCATCTGCCATTTACTTTTTCTGCATTTTGAGGATATCCATCGTAAGACACAGTTTCATCAATATAAGGCCTAGTTTCTGATGGGAACATATTCTGTCTTCCACCTGATTCGGTAGTAACTCCTGATTTTGTCATTAAAAAGTTGATAATTGTAAACTAAAGTAACACAAATATTAACTTATGTAAACCAAAGCCTCCCATGCTCCGCCTCTGCTTATCTAAGGGTCAATATGTGACATATTTGTTTAAAAAATTTTAAAGTGCACAAAATTTTTCATTAGAACACTTCATATTCATTAAATTTTCAAATAATTCATTATAAATAAGCATTTATACTCACAGTAAGTAATTTTACTTAGTAAGATATTAATAGCATTTAGGAAGTGCTTAGCTGGTTAACATCAGATAATCTGAATTAACTAAGTCGTCATGAGCTTGCCGTTGGGATACTGCAAGCTCTTTCAATTTTAAAAGCAAATAAATAAACCTATTTAAATAAAATATTTTTCTAAAAAATTAATTTTCAGTTTTTATAAAAATGTCAATAAATTTATTTATTGCTAAATAAAAAATATAAAGTTCAAAAAGTATGTCTTTAGATTTTATCCTCATCCCCTCTTTCATTCTTATTATTCTTTTTCTTTTAAATAGAGAAAATATTATCTACAAGAAAAATCAAAAGGCTAAGTAATTAGATTAATTAAGATGAGGAAGAAAATTAAAAATCAAAAACTTTATTATCATCTATAAATAATGTACTTTAAAAAGCTCGATTAAAAATTGTATTAAATCGATGAGGCTTACAAGAAAAACAGCACAGCTATTTTTTCTTAAAATTAACCTTTAATTAATAAAACTTTTGACCAGTATTCTTTTGAACGATTTATTTGTTCTTGTTTCTCAAGGCAATGGATGCAGTTACATTTTTTTATTAATGTTTTAGATTTCATAGATTACTGACTATTCCCTAAGAAAACACAAAAAGAGGTGGATTTCAATGGTTAATTTTGTAAATAGAATCTTAAAAATTAGTTTTGTTTGATTAAGACCTAAATGAAATATTAAATTTTACTTGCTCTTTTAACTATGAATAACGCCAATGTTATAGATAGAAATACAGGAGCCCATGCTGCTACAAAGGGATTTAAAATCCCCTTTACTCCAAGTGAGCTTGAAAAAAAAGATAAAACATAATAAGCAAATATTAGTAAGACACTAACTCCAAAGCCTTGACTCTTTGATGATCTTGAAATTGATCTTACACCAAGACCACTTCCAATTAAACCAAAGACTAAGCAAGCTGCTGGAAGAGTAAATTTTTCTTGTATTCTTACTCGCATCCTTCTCGCTTCTTTTATATTGCCAGATTTTTGATAAATTGCTTCTGCCATTTTTGCTTCTTTTAATGACATATCATTAGCGTCAGAGGGTACTTTTGCTAACTCCCTTGGGCCTTCTCCAAAAGGATATTTATATCTGTTGAAATTAATAAAACTTACTGTTCCGTCGTCTTGAGCAATCGTTAACCGGCCATCATAAAAGATCCAAAGATTATTATCTTGATCAAATTCTCCTTTTTTTGCTTTAAGAGTTTGTTCAATGCCTAGTCTTGAATAATCAATAAGAGTTACCTCTTCCATAAAATTATTACGAAAAAATTTTGCATAAAAAATATGCGTTAAGTTTTCATTACTTTTTGAAATTTGATTAGAAGAATCAATTTGTGAACCGTATCTAGAAAACATTATATGTTTCCCCTCTTCCGAACTTAAAGCTGTTCCTAAAGATGATCTCATAGTATTTTCCGCCACTCTATTCGAAATAGGTACAAGACTATCATTAAAATTAAAAGTTATAAATGTCATAAATAATGAAAGAAAAACTGCAGGTATAATTATTCTTATATTGGTAAATCCTAAACTCTTTAGGGCTGTCAATTCCGAATTAGAAGATAGTTTTCCATATGCAAGCAATGTAGACAGAAGCATTGACATAGGAAAAGATAAGACAAGAAAACCAGGTAGTTTTAAAATTAATATTTTCAAAGCGATTTGAAGTGGCAATCCAAATTCAACTATTTTCCTAACTAAATCAAACATAATTCCTACGCTTAAGCTCACCGCAGTAAATGCTCCAATTGCAAACAACATCGGTGGCAGTAATTGACTAATTAACCAACGATCAACAAGTGGGATTTTGATTATTACTTTCCTCAACTCGCTCCTTATTATTTTTAAAAACATAAAGTTAGCCTCCATATTCAAATATTTAAATTGATTTTTTCCATACAAATGAAGCACTGGCCAAATAATTCCAAGCATAAACAATTGCTATACCAGCAATCTGCGCTATAAATGTATCTGCCGATATATATCTATAGAAAGCTGTAGTTATCCCTATATTGGCAATTACAGGTAATGAGGCAACGATAAGAAATTTGAAAAGACCAATTAATAAAGCTGAATTCTTTAACCTCTCAGAGCGAAAAGTTACCTGATTATTAATTAAAAAGTTAGATGTTGCAGCAGATACTATTGCAAAAGGTAATGCCCTATAGAAGTCAAAAAGAAGAATTTCTACTAAAAATGAAGAAATAAAAAGTTGAACAAAAACTCCAGAAATGCCAACTAGTCCAAAACTTATTGCCCTTCTAGGTAATAATCTGAAAATCAGGTTATGAATAATTGAAACGAGAAAATCCCAAATTATAGCTAAGTCTAATTTTGAATTACCAAATCTTCTCTCCTTAAAAATCAATGGGACCTCATTCACCTCTAGATTGCCCTTACTTAAAGCAAGTAATTCATACAAAAATTTAAATCCATTAATTTCGATTTTTCTTATAAATTTCTTAGTCTTTTCTCTATCTAAGCAAAAACATCCACTTAAATAATCGGTTAATTTTGAGTAATTTCTATGCAAAGATATTCGGGCTAGTTTATTAGAAATATTTGATCCTAGAGTTCTTTTATTTGATAACCCCTCTAATTTAGATTTATTAAGAAACCTACTTCCAATGACAATATCAGATTTTTTTTTATTAATTACATTTAACATATCTAATACAAAAGAAGGATGATGTTGACCATCACCATCAAGAACTAATATATATTTCCCCTGAGAGAAAATTAAACCTTCTTTAATAGCACTAGATAAACCAGACCTACCAATTCTTGTTATTAATTTAATTCTATTATTCAACTTCATATATTTATTTACCTCTTCGGAAGTTCCATCTGGAGAATCATCATCAACAACTATAATTTCATATTCAAAATCACTTATTAAGACAATTAAATTTTTTATAAGAGGTATTATATTTTGTACTTCATTAAATGTAGGTATCACTATCGATATCATTACTTTGGACTATTAAACCTAATTACTTTATAGTATCTTAATGTAATGCTAAAAGAAATAAAATAAGGATGAATAGTATTAAAAAGAAAATCGAATGGGATAAATATATTATTGCTCTTAGTCCTATATTTCTTATTTTTTATATAAGTAATGAAACCTATGCTATTGACTATAGAGCCTTTTATTTAGCAGGAAAATCTGTGCTAAATAATCTCAATCCCTACTTAAATCATATCTCCTTAAGTAGTGATTTCTATGGGCCGATTAATTCTGAACTATATAAATTTTCTGGTTGGAAATATCCACCATTAGCATCCTATTTTTTTACACCTCTTGCAACTTTACCTTATGAACTTTCAAAAAATATTTTTAATTTTATTTCTCTTCTAAGTATTTCATTAATAACTTTTTTTGTTATAAAAAAAAGAATTTTTTTTATTAATCCTTATTCTTTAATTATTGTTGGAATAAGTTTCCCATTTCTGGCAATCATATCAAGAGGCCAAGTAGAGATTTTAATAGTTTGCATGGCATTGATGTCTTTATATTTTTATAAACAAGATAAGATCTTTTTAAGTGCCAGCATGATCGCAATTATGGGATTTATCAAAGTATTTCCTTTATTATTAGGGCTCGCCTTTATTAAAAGTTTTAGAAAAAAGAAATTCTTCATATATCTAATTTCTTCATTACTAATACTTTACTTTTTAAATCTAACTTTATGTCCGCTGGAATGGAGGCAATCATTTATCGAGAGATTAATGATTCCATGGAATCGAATGCCATTAGGAGATTTAAAAGAACTTCCAAACAATATAGGTGTTATCAAAGATTCTATGATGGTGAGAACATCCGATGCTAGAAATTTATTTCATTCTCATTTTTTTGTTTTTGGATTTGCTAATCCCTTATTATCTAATAATTTATTTTTGAGCGGAATAATTGGAATTATTGGGGCTCTAATTTGCCTCTTTAAGTACGCAAAATATTCAATATCGTTATGCTTTTTTACAATCATGAATTGGATTAATATAATTAACCCAATATCATGGATTATGGGTTTATTCTGGTACGTTCCTCTCTTTATTTTTAGTTATGAAAAAATAAAACCTTCTTTAAAAATAATTATTGTTCTTCCGCTAATACTTCCACCATTTTTAAATATATCTGGCTACATGGCTGCAATTATCTCATTATTTATTTTGAGTTTTTTCTCTAAAGAAGGTTTAAAAAGTCTTTAAAATTACATTTTTGAAAATTATAAAAATTAGCTAAAATCTGCTTTTAGATGAATAATTTATGAATTTTTTCATCTATTTTAATTCTGCCAAAATAATGACTCTTAATTTATCTTATATAAGCCCAATATTTAAAAATATGACCACTAGATATTATGGAAATGAAATCATGTATTAATGGCTTTGCTCAAAAACAATTAAGTGTAAAATTTTAGAATATTTGAATTTTTATATTTAAAGTTTACTGATTTTTAATTATAAAAACAACTTCTAAAAATATTTAGATTAAAGTGAAATTTCCTTTAATTAAACCAACCTTTTTCCTTTTCTTTGACTTTTGGTGAAGTCTGAATCTTAGGAGCTTCATCTACCCTACCTTTAAAAATCATTAAGGGAACTATTGCCCATAGAGCTAAGAACAATATCCAGAATAAGTAAATGTTCATACTATATAAAAATCATTAAAATCATAATAAAATTAATTAAATATGATTCGTGAGTTTCTTTTTAAAGTTCTAATTTAGATGTATAATCTAATATTTATTTTTAATGAAAGCCATATAAAATGTCTAATAAATTTTATATAAATATAGAGGTTGCCTAAAAAAATTTTAAAAAGTAAAAATTAGAAATTTTTATCCGGTAATTAAAATAACCTTACTCATCAAAACCAATGCTTTGCTTGAGGATGTGTAGAATGCATTTATACAATGACACGATAAAATTTTTTTCGTGAATCTTTTAAATCATACTTTTGCATATCTAAAATAAATTAAAAAATTAATAGATAAATGAAAAAATGTGATTTATGTCATAAGCCAGATAAAACTCATTACAGAGTTAAATCCATAATTCATACGAACTGGATTTTTTGTTGTAAAGAATGTTGGGATCTAATTTCTACACATAAAAATTATTCCTATGGAGGAACTAGAAAGTCAAAATAAATTAATTTTATTGGAAAAAAATTTTAACTTTCTAAAAAAAATCATTAATCTCTTTTTTTATAGATTTATATTCTAAATTAATTCCTTTAATAAATTCATCTACTTCTTTTTTAGTATTCTTATATTCATTTATTTTTCTTTTGGTTTTCTCATAAAGAATTGATTCAAATTTTCCTGGACTTACCGTCTCTATCCAATATCCTGATAAACAATAAATTTTGTTTGGAACAAAAGTAATAATAAATAATTTTTTTGAATTTTTATATTGATCAATTATCTTATTAGCGAAAGTCCCTTTAGTTTTTTTAGTCCCAAATAGAGCAATATCTTTTGCTAAAGGCCTAAAATTCTTAGATAAATTCTTATTTTTTTCTACTGTATTTCTAGAAATTATTTTTTCTAAAGAATAACAATAATCCAAAAATTTAGTATTTTCTTTTTTTGAAGGATATATAGTTAAAAGGGAACTTAAAAGTAAAAAAGAAGTTAAAAGAAATTTTTTAAACATTTATTTTAATTAGATTTATTATTTCATAAATATAAAAAGACAATTCATAAATTTCTATTAATTACCTTAATAAGATTCACATTAATTATAAGATTTCTATAAATTCAGCTAGACTTCTTTGAGAAAAATTTAAAAGTATTTCAGACTAATTAAGTATTTATCAAACGTATAAATTCTAATTCTTATAATAAGGTTATGAAAATTTCTTTTTTGAAAAATAAAAGGATCAAATCTTTTTTAGATTTTTTTTCAAGAGTATCAATTTCAGCAATATTTATCTCGGCAATACCAGGCAAAATAAATGATTTTGAGAGAACAGTTGAATATATCTCTTCAAAAGGTATTCCAGAACCAATTTCATCTATTCTTCTCGTGGGAGCAATTATATGTCTTATCTTGGGTTCTGGATTTTTTATATTTGGGGAAAATCAAAAAATCGGTTCAGTCTTTTTATTACTATTTATTATTCCTACAACAATAATTTTTCATATATTTCCTTTTCATCAAAGAGCAGTATTTATGAATCTCGCATTGATAGGTGGATTAATTATTACTGCAATAAGGGAACCAAAATAAATTACTTAACTAAAGAAACCTAAATATTTTTTTTCCCCTCTCTTAATTCTGGGAAGCAATTTGCAATATGAATTAATTCATATACCTCTTTGCTATCGTATTTTTTATTCGGAATTCCACTTCCCACCTCTATGCCTCTCTCTTTCATCTTCTTTAATATCAGTTCTTGTCTTTGCATACTTGACATAGACTTAAATCTTTTACTTCGTTCTTCTTTATTCACTAGATTTTAATTTAGTTAAACTTTATTGTTAAGGATATATCAATTAGCGATTAATTAAATAAGTAAGAAAGCCAGTAAATGTAAGTAATTTAAATCCAATAAAGAAAGGCAAATATTTTTTGACCTTTTTGCCAACGGGCAATAATTTGTTTAATGAATCAATCATGATATATATAAAAAATATGTTTCTTTTGAACATCCTAACGAATTTTTTTAGGATTATCCTATTTCAATTTGTAAATTTTAAACAGTAGTTCTAAACTAGAAGGATTACTTCCCTTTTTTTATGATTGATAAAGAAACAATAATTTCATTATTAAATGAGTTTGCTAATCCAAAAAAAATGGCCTCATTTTTTGTTAAAAACGCGACTTCAGATTTTTTATTCATAAGACCGAGTGGTAATCCTATAGATGCAAAGAGTTTTGAACAAATGATTACTGATGAAATTGTTCAAGAAAAGGCAGAAATAACTAAAATTCACCGATTCGAATTTTTAAGCGAAAATATAGTAATGTGCATTTTTACACTAGGTTCAAAATTTACTTATAAAGGGACACCTAATGATGACTTACCAACAGTTACGTCAATTTTTAAAAAAGTAAATAATGTTTGGAAAATTCACTGGATGCAAAGATCTACAGGAAATTCGGATTTATCTTTATGGGATTAGCAAAGTTAATAGCAATTTTAATGGTGCTACTACTTGTAGGAAGTTCTTTTGTTGGTTTAATCTTGTATTTTATAAAATAATTAGATCAAATAAATAATACCCAGTAACTATCTCTTTTTTTAGAAAATAATTGCTTCTTTTATGCTAAGTAATTTGATTTTCAGGTAAAAATAAAAACTTTAGACAGACTAACTCCTATATCTAAAGCTAATAAAGCAATTAGTAACTTACTCATTTTTTGGAACTCTCAACTATTTTTTTGTAAAGTTCCTCAGAAATAGGTTGCATAAACTTTTAAAAATCTAATTACAAATTAATTATTTTAAAATTAATTTCTCGTTACTAAATATACGAATATATGAATTTTTAAATAGGCAAAAAATATGTTCATTATAAGTTCTTCTTATAAAGTATTAATAAATACTTAATCCAAAAACGTCAATAAATGTCCAAACTTTTTTTAAAAAGAAATTAGAAATCTTATTTCAAGTAAATAGATCCTCTATAAGTAAGCTTTATAATCTTTTCTTCTTGTTTTCTACAATATACGAATGACTTTCCATTGAAATACATGTTTACCATGATGCAGCTCCTGAACTTGCTCAAGTCCCCGTCCTATGGCTTGAGTCGTACTGCGGTCTATCAGATGGTAGATCGGACGATTTTGTAGTATTAACTACAATCTATTTATAAAGTATTTATACTTAGATGTCAACAATTAATAGAAACTAAACTTAAATTTAAAAGTAGATTCGGCTCTCATAAACTCCCGAACAAGAATATAGAACATATAACTACGAGTGACTCCCATAATAACTGAAACAAATGCTAGAACTACACAAATGGGGCAATGTGGGAATCCCATTATTAATTTTCCAATATAAATTTCAATTCAGTCTCTGCATTAAGAATATCGATTCTTCTCTTGAGCAGTTTAAAAAATTTAATTATTTTTTTCAAAATTAAACCTTCTTTAGGCATCAATAATAATATTATTTAAGAATAAATATATCAATGAGCAAAAATACTGAAGCCATTGATATAACAAAAGTTTCGTAGCAAATTTATACAATAAACAACACCAACATATGCTCAGATTCTCTTGCTCAATAAGCTTATTCAGAGTCAAATATAAAAATTGGTGATCTAGTTACCTTGCAGTGCTGTTTTTCTTTTGCTAAAAAAATAGAGCGGACTAAAGTCCAATACTCCACGAGGATTTAGTCCGCTGCCTAAAGCATGAGAGTGCAAATTTTTCTTAATTAATATGCAAGTATGCTTTATGAGGTAAATATCTTGATTGCGTAATAAATTTATTTTGTATATTGCTATAACAAAAATGATAAGTTTATTTAAATAAGTTTCTAAATCCTCGTGGAGAAAGCTTTAGTAAATTTCTTTTATTGGTTCCTGATAAGATCAGCCGAATCTCATTATGGAGAATCATTTATATCTGTAGAAGGTCCATCTAATTCAATCAAAAGTTTTTAATACTTAAATTCATAGCTTTCTGAACATTGAATAACTAATTTGAGTTAAGTTGGTTAATAATCTCTATTGCAAATAAAGATAAGGTTGTTAATCTTGCACTTAAAGAAGAAACTTAATTTCTTAAACTGATGCAATTTGATCATTTAAATTTTAATGAAGATGATGGCCTCATGTCCATAGAAGATTTAAGGGCTTTACATCTTCGAAAAAAGAAAATTGAAAGTGATAAGAAAGCTAGAAAGTATATCCTGGATATAAATCAAAGATATAGAAAAATGAGTACCCGCAAAAGTAATAACTTTTTAAGGAATATGAACCCTTTTAAAAAGGCCGCATAAATTGTTAATCTTGATTTTGTTAATTTGTTTAACTTTGCAACTTTCAGAGTAAGATTTTAATGGTGTTTCTTTGGAAGAGTTTCACCAAGAGGGGCTAATTTTTGGCCCCTTCTTTGCGGAGATATTTTTTAATTGAAACTGGTTATAAAATTAAAGTAATACTTTCCTAGAGGTCGAAAGTGATGTAAATCTTTTGTTTAAAGTTTTTTATTACCACTTAATGAAAACTCCATATCTTCAACTAAGTCCTCTTATTAAAAAAACAAAAGTTTTAGCTTATGGATCATTTCCCATAATTTATTTAATTTTTTCATTTGCGATTTTTAATGGCTTCACCAACAAGTTGGGAATTCTACAAAGAAGTTGAAACTAAAATTCTATGGGTCAATATTTGTACCCAAAATTTAGAAGGAGTAGCTATTTCGATCAATAAATGGTGGAAGACAAGATATCCAGCATACAAAATCAGAATAGTTTCTAAAAAAGAATTTGAGCTAGTAAAAATGCAAGCTAAGAAAAAAAAACAATAAAATTATTCTTTGGTAAATATTGATGCTGAATATTTAATTTTTGCAGCTATTATAAGTTCAATAAATTAAAGAAAAATGAACTCTGCATTTGCAAAAGTCTCAAATTTGAAAGTTAACAGGGCTTCTAAAATAGCTATTACTCTCACATCATCAACTTTCTTTTTGTATGCCTTGGGTCAAGCACCAATTTTTAAAAATATTCTTGCAGGTGCCTTCTCTTGCTCTGGCTAAATAAAATACTGTTTTTTTAGAAGCTAAAAACCTTAAATAGACTGCGATTGACAGTCGATCTAAACTTAGAGGGATAAACCCCTCTTTTTTAATGTTTAATAGATTTATTGCTGAAAAGATAATGACTCTTCTTATTTCTCTTTTCAGCTGATGAATATTTCCCCGCACCTATTAATTGATGCTGTGATATTAAGCGCTGCCCTTACGATAACTTTGGTATTAAGAGCAAAAGGTAATGCTGCCAGAAAAGAAAAAGAAAATAAATGATTACTAAAGAAGAAGAAAAAGAATTTAAAAATCCTAAATTATATAGATTTTGGAACTTTCTTATTTATGGAAGTTCAATAGCTATTGGAGTTTTCTTAGTTTATTTATATTCTGCTTATATCTTTATAAATAAATGACTTATATCTACGGCATAGCGATTACTTATGGGGTTGTGAGTCTTTTATTGCTTGGTGGGTTTGCATACTTTACTTTTAAAATTAGACGCTAATTTTTATATCTTCTTCAATAAAGATTTATTAGATAAATTTTTTGATTTTTGTAGAGAATATCAACAAGAAATTCCACCTCAAAAGATGGCTGAGATTTTAAGAGAATATGCAGATAGATTAGATAAATGATAGATAATAGAAGACCTAAGAAGGTATTAAGAGAATAAAATTTCTAGCAAAATTTATACAAATTTTTTAAAGTTGGAATAAATTTTTTGAGAATATTTTTCTTCCAATTATTCATAATTTGAGATTTTTTTTTGATCCTTAATCCGTACAATTTTGTTCCTCTAACCGCACACATAAAACTTGAAATTTACTATTCAAATGAATTAGAACATTGTTGTAGACAAGGGGTAAGTCTTATGGCACTAAATGACACATTTACTATCCAAGAAATTAATTTGAATAAAAAAGACCTTTCATTTGATAATAAGCTCAAAAAAATTGAAGCTTATTGGAATAATGAATGTATAGAACATCCGAGTAACAACCATTGCAAGATTTTTTGTGATTAAAAACTTTAACTTTTAGGTATTCTTACGCTTGATTTTTACATAACACCCGTACTAAAGAATCATCAGATAGAAAGGAGGCCAAGCAAATGACTAATTTAGGTATAGAAATTTTATTTTGGACAATTTTAATTTCTTATCTGGGATTAAGGTTTTCTCAAACTTGGAATGGATTCAAAAAACAGTATTAATTAGGAGAATAGAAAATGAAACTACAAACTCAGTTCACGGTTCCAAACAAAAAATTAAAAGATCTTGATTATGTTAAAAAAGTAGATTTTTTAGAAGAAATTTTAAATAAAGAATGTATAGATTATCCAAATCAAGAAGATTGCCTGGTTTGTTTCAATTAAAAATCAAAAAATAGCTGTTTTTTAAAAGTAAATAAATTTTTATTAGTATTTATAAATTTTCTAAAAGGGAGTTAGCACTATGGAATTAAGATTCTTCCCAATAAATATTTTTAGAGAGACTCCAAAAGTCACATTCTTCGATGCAGGCATAGATAGTTCTAATGGTTCTGATGTTGTGATCCATTCTGGGGAAGCTATATCTCCTCCAAATGATTTAAAAGATGAGCAATATTACGTTCACAATCATCAAATTGACCACAATTTAGTTATCACTGGAGAAAGGACATTTGTTTTAATAAATCCTTCCTGGGATGAACCTCATCATGTGATTTATTTAAATAGATCTATGGGAGCATTAGAAATTCCTATAGGAACTTATCACAGATCTATCTCAGGGAAAGAAGGTAGCATTGTTTTAAACCAACCCAAAAGAGCTAAATATTTTGATCCTTCTAAAGAATTTACCCCTCAAAAATTAGACAAAACTAATTTAATTAAAGCAAGAAAAAGTCCGCCTGTTTATTGGATTTTCGAAAATAACAAAATCAAAAGAGTTTATTTTAATCCTCTAGAAAGAAAAGTTAAAACTCTTGTTTGAAATGAAAAAAAATATATCCCCTAGTAATAATTTAAAAAACCTGAATTTAATTATTAATTCTGATACTTATAAATTGGCTCACGAAGATATTGGTTTACTTAGCCGAAATGATATGCGTGGAGTCAGAATGCTTCTTGAAATTACTAAACCAGATTTAATCCTTGAAGAAAATAAAATTCTTTCAACAATAATTATTTTTGGAGGCGCAAGCATTACAGAAGAATCAAATATAAAAAAGAGACTTGAAAATATAGAAGATTTGATTAAAAAAAATCCTAAATCGATACTTTTAAAACGAAATTTAAATAGATTAGAAAATTTGCTTCTAATGAGTCATTACTATCAATCCGCAAGGGAGTTTTCTAAACTTGCTTCAATTAGTAATCAAAATAAAAACTGTAATTCTCATGTGATTGTGACAGGTGGGGGGCCAGGAATTATGGAAGCTGCTAATAGAGGTGCATTTGAAGCAAATTGTAAATCTATAGGGTTAAATATCAGTCTCCCTAATGAACAAATCCCAAATGCTTTTATAACTCCCGGTCTTTGCTTTAAGTTTAATTATTTTGCATTAAGAAAGATCCATTTTGTCATGCGATCAGTAGCTGCTGTATTTTTCCCTGGAGGTTTTGGAACACTAGATGAATTATTTGATCTATTGACACTATGTCAAACAGGAATGAAAACTAAAATCCCAATCATACTTTTTGGTAGAGAGTATTGGAATAAGATAATTAACTTCGAATATCTAGCTGATCTTGGATTAATTTCAGATGAAAATTTAAATCTTTTCCAATATGCAGACAATGCATCAGAAGCATGGGAAATTATCAAATCATCAAAAATCTCAGCTTGAAGGTAAGCTAATTATTTTAAACGAAGGGCAATTAGCTCCTCCTCACCCAATCAGGAGATCCACTAAACCAATCAGCAAGATCATCATTTTTGGGATCGAAATGATTTTCAGTCTCTAAACCATCAAGGCCAAGATTTTGGATAAGTCCATTTATTCCATCTGATTTTTGCTTGCCATATCTCCTCAAGCTATTAGCTTTCTTAAGCCATGTCCATATAGTTGAATTATGTTTTGCAAACTTTTCTACATAAATTCTTTCTTCCAATGCGACAGGTTCATTTAATGAAATCCTCTTTACTATATCCTTAATTTTTAAACGAGTCTTGTTGGTTAGAAACATATTTATAAAAGAAGTTAATGTTTTATAAAAGTTTTTTTTATGAATGTCTTGTCAATCTTTATTTCAAGAAAAAGAGGTTTTTAGAGGCATTTCAGGGACAAATATATGTATTTAGCAACAGGTACATTTAATTGGTAAAAAAGACTACTTAATTTGATTTATATAACTTATACATAAACAACTCCTATATAAGTTTCTCTACTTAATTTAAGATTTAATTTATAAAACTGAATAAGGAAAATTTACATTGAAAGTAGATTTAAACTTAGAGGAATAAAACCTCTTTTTTTCGGCAAAAATTTTTACTTAAAACAAATGAAAGAGAAATGGACAAACGTTAATAGTGGTGATTTGCTTTTTAGATATTGATTGCCAAAAACGAATAGGTTTTTAGAATTAAAACTCATTAGGTTTATTTCTACCAAAATGTATGATATTGATGTTATTAAAACTGCCTTGGAATTTCAAACTATTAAAGTGATTTAACTAACCTATGAGTTTTCTATTTATCTAAGTATTTTTACTTATATGTTGAGTTGAAGACTTTAAATAATTAATGTTTGTTTTAGGTTTATATATAAGTAATGGATAAAGAACATTTAATTGATTTAATATCTAATAGCATTATTTCTGAGATTAAAGATCTCGAAATTAATGAGGAAAAATTGATTGCAAATAATTATTTAAATAATCTGAATTTAAATCAGCTTAGAATAATTTCAAAAGAATTTATTTTGTAATTTTTAATAAGTTAATACATTTTTATATGAGTGATTCTGAAGAATTTAAACCTAGTCTTAAACAAATAAATGAGGATATCAGACCTACATGGGAAGATATCAAAAAACAATCAGAAGTTTTAGTTAACAAACTTGGTTGTCCAAGGTCATTTGTAGGAGGGATGCTTCATGCAATAGCGAGCGACTTCTCTGATATGAAAACTTGGGAATAAATTAAAAACTTATTACTTGCACCATATTAAAATTGCAACTGATATTTTATAAATTTAAAACCTGATCCACATGAACTTTTTGTAGCACCTTTTGAAGCACTTATTAAAAATCCTCCTCCCGTTAAATCTTGATAATGGTCAAGAATAAGATCATCTAAAAAACTTTTTTTGAGAATCTGGGGCATAAACAGTTAAGCCATCAGTAATAGCAAAAGGAATTCCTGATTTTTTCCAAACATTTACTTTTAAAAACATCCATCCAACATTGAGTCATACTCTTAATAATCGTCGTTGTAATCGGATGGACTACCAGTTAGAGAACAAACAACTGATTCCTCTTTTTTCATTTCTTTTATTTCCATTATTGGTCTGCCCATTTTCTTAAGAACATTTATATCTTCTTTAGTCTGACAGCGAGCAATTATGTTTCCTTTTTGATCAAAGCAACTGTAGTAAGTCATTTTATTAAATGCAATTTAAAGTTTATGGTTGATTTAAGTTGTAGCAACGCAACTGACTTATGACAACCATATTTCTAATTTAGGTCAGCCAAAGATTTAAATGACAAAAAAAAACATACCTCTTTCCGTACCTAAATGTTCCTCAAACCGCACACATTAGATACGCAGTGTTTTAGTCAAATCAATTAGAACAAATAAGTAGTTATACAAATATAAAAGGAGAATTTATGAGTGGAGATTTTGAGACTCTTGAAATTAATCAACCAAAAATTACATATTTAAAACCAGAAGATAATACAGAATGGTTAGACAAATTAATTAATATTATTGAGGACATGAAGAACAAAATATCAAAACATTCTTAGAAATTTAAGAAAGACTCTTTTTTATTAGATCTTAAGTTTGAATGAGAAGCAATTCATAAAAGAATTTAAATTTTGTATTAAAGGTAACCGCTTTTTTGTCAGCATTATTCAGAATAAGAGTCCGACTATTTTTTTAATGCAAAAAAATTACGATGAAAATTCTTATGAAAAAAGAATTGAAAATATAGAAAAAGGAAAATCTTATTTAAAAAGTAATGGATTTTTTAAATCAAAATCTAATCTATTCGAAGACATACAAAAATTTATCTATAAAAGGTAATTTAAAAAAAAATTTTTACTTTTGATTAATTAAATCTCTCCATAAGCAAGCCATCACATAAAAGAAAGAAAGACTTGAAAAGGTTAAGAGAAAAAAAGAATGAGCCAATTTTCTATACCTAAATTAATCCCAATAATCCAGCAGTAAAGCCAATAGCAGAGAACAATACGAACTCAATTAAATCTCTTGGGGCAGAGTTCATAAAAAAACTGATTTGAGTCATAAGTTTATGACTTGAGTGAATCTCTTAAATCAAACTTTTCGGCTTTTTCAATTTGACACTCAGTATCATCTTCAGCGCATTTGATTTCGGCTTTTTTGTTCATGTGGCTACTACAACCGCCGGCAATAACAGGTAAACCGGTTGTAGCCGTAAAACCAGTTAAACATGCAAAGGCAATATAAGGGAAAAGTCTTTTCATTTAATTGTTACTTTATGTAAACTTATTATGTTACATAAAAAGCCCAAGTGTGAGTAGCTGATAATTTGACAAAAATTTATAAAGTCTCTTTATATCGTCCATATACCTTATATTCGATGCGTTCAACATTTATCGAGAATCATATCTTGAGAGGTACTGATGCTTATTTATTAGCTCGAATATGTGGTAACTCGGTAGCCACAATCATGCAGACTTATGAACGAATAGACATAAGGAAGAGGACTAAGGAATTAACCGATATTGAGTTCGGTTCGAAGAAAGGCAATCCCGAGACTATCAGCCTCTTTGACGAATAATCCTTTAAATGACAAAGACACAAAGCACGAAAGCTACATTAAGCAGCAAGCTAAGTGTCTTAGAAGAGATCTTCATTAATGAAAAAGGTTTTTGTACTCGTGTGTAGGAGCGCGGAGTTAACCTTGAAACCGTGAGGTTCAAGTCCTTACGAAAAGGACAAGTCCTTAAACCATTTATATCTAACTTATTGCTCCTATGAAAGAGGGGCATGATTAGCTAATCGCAATAGACTAAACAATGCTGATTAGTTGGGTGTTCTCTGCATTCCCTCTTCCAATAGTCTTCAAATAAATGGTTATCTCTATCAAGATTTCTTGTTGTTTCTTCCATTCTGTTCCCAGCATAATTAAATGCTTTTAGGTATCTTGGAAGGATAGTGAATTGATTGAATAGTTTCATTTAGACCTCCTAGATCTATGCCTATATTGTCCTCCTATTGCCTTGAAATTTATAGGTCGGTTTGAGGAACTATTAGGTACGGAAAGAGGTATATTTTTTGAATCAATAAATACTAAAGCAGTCCTAGGATTAATACATGGTTGTCATGAGGCAGTTGCAGGGATACAACTGAAGCCAACCATAAATTATTAGAGATCGATTCAAGAATTAAAACACACTCAATATTTAAAAAGAAATCTTCTCCAATAGATAAAACTGAAATAAATCAGGATTTGAAAACAATGTAATCGTAGATACCAACAGGTATTTAGCTAATTGATTATAAATATTACACACGAGTTAACCCGTTCCAATTTGTTGACTCTGAGGTTTTACCGTTGATTCCTTATCTTTTGAAGGTTGTTCCTTGCAGCTTGAGATTCAAAAACGGTCTTTATTTAATCTAAACCATGCAAAAGAAAATCGTAAAAAAATATGCTGAATTAATGCATCAGGCGCAACAAGCTACTGGAAGAAAAGAAGCAGTTGGACTAATACATAAAGCAGCAAAGCTAAAAACTAAATTCGAGAACTACGAGATGATGTAGTCTGTTATTGATTGACAGTCGATCTACACTAGGGAGCAATTAGCTCCTTTTTTTATTTATGTTGTTTCTAATTTCTTATAAATTCTCTGATGCAAACGCACAAGAGAAAGGGGCGAAAATGCTAACTGAATGGTACGACAAAGGAGGTCCACAAAATAGACCAGAGGGATATGACGTTAAATCTTGGATTTTCTTACCTCAACATGGAAACGGTTACTCTGTGGTAGATACGGATTCTCTAGAAACTATTTGGCGTCAATGGAGACCTTGGAGAGAATTAATGGAGATTACTATTGAACCTTGTGCAGATTTAGATGAAACAGTTGCTCTATATCGTTAATGAAACGATTACTTAGAGATGATGTAATTAAAGATCTTTCTTAGTATCCTCTCCTTTTCACACCTTCAAGACTACTCAACCACCACATACCAAAAGTCCTTGTCGCACCTTCAATAAATTCTGGCGTTGCTGGTTTGCCAGTTCTTTCTAAAACAATTTTTGGAATTGCTTCTTTAGCCCATTCGTTGCATAGATTAACTCGTGCAATCGTTTCAACTCTGATATCTTGTTTAACCAAATCTTTGTCGTCAAAAATGTCATTAATGTCTAATCCATGACCTGAAGCAAGTAGATAAAACAAATCATCTGCAATATCTAAAGACTCTTTAACCGTCTTATCGCTATTGATGCTTTGGGCAAAAGTACAAGCGCTCATCGCAATAAATCTTGAGAAACAACTATCGTCTCCAAATTCTTTGCAATCAAATTTAGCCTCTTTTCCTAATCTTTCAAATGGATTATTTAAAATTTGAGATCTAGGTTCAGGCTCAATTACTGTTGTTGAATAAACAGCAGTAGGTAAAGCAAGAGCGGCTAGTAGTGGGAGTAGTAATCGTTTCATTTATAAATCGTCTAAACTTTTTGTTACCCAACCATTTTTAGTACAGATTCCATATCCATAATCCATGTAACCACCACCACGCCGAAGTACAGGTTTTGGGTCAGCCTTTTTTCGAGCTTGTATATGCTCTTCTGAACAGAAGTATCTCTCTGTTCCATATCTATTAACTTTGATAATATCTTTATTTATTATTTCCGCTTTTTCATTGGTCTTTATCCAACAACCTTGAGAAAGTATATCGCACTTATGTTTCTCAGCAGGAGGAATACCATTAGTGAACCAATAATAATATCCTTCAGAATCAATTATTCCCGACCAAGAACTAGGTGGTCTTTCAGTTGTGTAAATGGTATATTTTTCAGCCAACACAGGACTAGAAAATAATACAAGTGCAAGCGCAAATCTCTTCATTCTTTTACCTCATCTTTTTTTAAATCAAGTTCATGGATTAGACAATCAACTAGCATTTCTGAGAGTTGTCTATCACGAGCTAATAGTGGGTCAATTAGGTGAGTGAATGGTCTATCCGAGGACTCTATTTCTAAAAGCTCCTCTCGGTTTCTTGAAAGGTCTTTAAGGATTTTGGTAGAAAATCTGTCAGCGGTTGGTAGGTTTTTCATACGACTTCATCTATAAGGGTATGGAATAAGCTTGCGGTAAACGCTTTGTCTAATTGCTCTAATCTTCTTACTTCGAGAAACTTACAAGTTTCCGAATGCTGGATTTGATCTAAATCATTTCTTATTGAAAGAATCAGTCGAAGTAGTTTTGTTGATTCTTTTTCTTTATACATTTTTCTTTTTAATACTTAATTCCTCATAAAAGTTTTTATTTGTTAAGGGCTTTAAAAAGTTCATTCTTTCTAAAAAAAGTAATTGATCTACAGGTCTGAATTTATTCCCTTTTTCCATGTTTTCCGTTGCACTAAGTATTTGGCAATTATCAGGATGATCCATACCTTTAATAGGTAAAGGTTTTTTAGTTATATGGTGTACAGGGTTCAATGGCAAGATGTGATCCCTATGAACAACTACTTCTCCAGCTAATCTATTTATCTCCCTAACTGTATTAATAATGTCGTGCATTCTTTTTTTCTCATCTTTGCTGAGATTAATTTTTGTATGAGCTCTCCTTGCTTTGGTATGTAAATCAACCCTCGCAGGATTATTTAAAAAACTTTGCCTACTATGTTTCTTGCATGCTTCAGGATTATCTTTTCTCCATTGCTTATTTACTTCATCTAATCTTTCCTTATTTTCTTGATAGTATTTTGCGTCTCTTGCTTTGTCTTTTTCAATATTTTTAATATGTGTTTTTCGTCTTATTTCGTTTCTGCAAGATACGCAAGCCCAATCAATTACTGATCTCTCATCAATATGATTATTTTTACATTCCTTTCCTGTAAAGTAGCGATTCATCCCTTTTGCAATAGCATCTTTTCTTGAAATAATTTTTCTCATTGGTTTATTAGATAATTGAATATTTAGAGGTTGTTAACTATACGAAAAAGGAACCAGAACCAGAAACCAAACCATAAAATTTCTTATAGTTTGTATTAACAACCTCTATAAGTAATCTAACTTAAAATATAAAGAATAAATGTGGAAAAGCTAGTTGTCACAATGGAATAGATAATAACCGATAAAACGTAAAAAGTACAAATTTAAATAAATCAAGTCATGGTAATTGCTCTAAAGATTATTACATTATTCTTCATTTTCGTTACATTAGAATTTATCCACAGGAATAAGATCTTTTTCTCAGATTTCTCTACAAGATGTCACTCTTCTCCTATAGTGCAACCTAATAAAAAAGAATGGCTTAAGGTCGCTATCATGACCTAATTAAGTTGGTCTATCTACAAGGGCACTTTAATAAGTTCAGCTTATTATTTTGGCTCAAAATATCCTTCTAGCTTATTTTAAAAAGGCTCTTTCTCCTATACTGGTCCCTAATAAAAGAATGGCTTTAGGTCACAAGTACGACCTAATAAGGTTGGTCTATCTACAAGGGGGCTTTAATAAGTTCAGCTTATGTCTAAGAGAGCAAATCATCCTTTTGGCTTATTAAAAATAGCTTTTAAATATACTTGTCTTCCTCCAACCCTCATCCAATAACTGCTTATATTCCTTTCTTGCATTTTCAATAGATTAAACTTTTGAACTCTTCATCACTGGCTTATAAGAGAGCAAGCATGGGCTGTTAGGGGAGAGTAATGGCGGGTTAATAAGGGGAGAGTAATCACGGGCTAATAGAGGGAAGATTATAAATACAACAAGTCTCATTTAATACAACAAGCTTAGCTGGATATCACTTTTTGATATCACTTCTAAGTACTACCACTAACTCTTTAACTAGACATAAAAAGTATTACTATAACTCGGTTTAACTCGAGCACACTCTAATAGGGGGAAGGAGAATGGAATCTCCCTTTAAAGTACTGTTAGCTGGATATCACTTTTTGATATCACTTCTAACTACTACCACTAACTACTTTAACTATTTAAATAAGTGATATACATATTATTAGTAGAGTTAGGAGGAGGAGAGTAAGAGTATATATCCTTTAAATCAATAGTCATTAATAGATTATTGATTGGATTAGAAATTATAACTATCATGCCTGTTAATTAGCTCCTTTTTAATGTCAAATACTAAAGCCATAGAAGATTTAATTAATGGTTATGCAACCAGTGAAGATTCTTCTTTTCTAATACCAAACGTAACTGAGGATTTTTTGGCTGTAAGACCGAGTGGAAATCCAATCTCTGCAAAGGGATTAGTGGGAATGTTTGATAGTAAAGATTTAGTCGCAGAATCATCAGAACTAATCAAAACCCACAAGATTGAAATTTACGGTGAGATAGCTTACGCAGTTTTTACCTTAAATGAAATCTTCAGTTATAAAGGAAATCAAAATAAAGATCTTTCAACTTACACCTGCATTTTTAAAAATGTAAATGGCACTTGGAAATATTCTTGGATGCAAAGATCACAAGGAACTACTGATATGAAAACTTGGGAATAAATGAAACGCTTACTATTCATACCTTTGTTATTAGGTTTAATTCCTGCAGCTAATGCAGGGATATATATTTATCCATTTTTTAATGAAGGTATAGAAGTTCGCTGTGCAGATAATAAACCAAAACATTTAATTTCTTTTAAAGCTGGAAGAGTTATGAAATTTGAAGATGATGGAGATGAAAAATATAAATTCCCTGAAACTTACCTTTTTCCAGAAAAACCAAATGATAAGTATTCTTATTTTCCTAGTACAGCAGGCACACAATGTAGCTTTAGAAAATTAAGTAAAAAAGAAAAAAAGTTCTTTGTTAAAAGAGCATTTGAAACTTGTATTGCTTCAGATTTAGAAATTAAAAAGAAATATTGTTATGGGTGGAATTAAATGAAAAGCTCTCTAGAAAATAAAGATTCAAAATATGAAGACTCAAGATATGAAGGAGTTGAATATCTATTAAAGACCTTAGATAAAGCTGGCATTTTAATAGATTTTGATGAAAAGCAGTGTTCCAGTCACGAAGAAGGAGTTTATCTTTTAGATAAAAGGAAGATCATTTTTGCTGAAGATAAACCCTCAGTTCATGTTCTAAAACGACTAAGTTGGCACGTACTTCAGCATTGCAGAATGTGGAAACATGATGATACGAAATCAATCACTTTTTATCCGTGGGGAGAACCATTTGAAGATTTCATAAATACTAGTGGTATTGATGGAAATAAATTGACTGAGATTTATAAAGAATTAGGAGTAGATCCATCAGAAATTATAATCCTGATAGAAGCCGAAGCAGCCGCAACTTTTTACTATCCTGAACAGATTGCTGCTTTAATTAACCAGTGCCTAGATAAAAATGAAATATTAAAAAAAGGATGATTAATAGAAATAAAAAATGAAAAGTATACTCCTCACACTATTAGCTTCTCTTGCTTTACCGACTGGTATTAATGCTGAAATTTCAAATTTAAAAGATTCTTATATTCAACAAGAAATATTAAAAGATGAAAAACTAAGTAACTGTACGAAGCTAGCTAAAGAACTTCAATACATTGAGCCTTATAAAACTTTTATTTATGTAGATAATTCATCTAAAGTTTGGGAAATATATTTTAGTGCTTTAGAACCTTATAAAGATAATAAATTTGATTGTGAGAGATATCAAGTAGGAGTAATTGGTAAAGAGTATGAATATAGTAATCGCAAAAGAAACTTGAAATTTTTCGACTCACACACCGATAACATTAATTCTGTAAATAACTTATATACCTATGAGAATCAAAAATTATTTTTATATACAAAAAATGATTATTACAATGATATTCAAAAGAATGAACTAAAAGATTTTAGTTGCGATTTTGCTGTTAATCAATTCAGTGTCTCAACGATAAAAGAATTAGCCATAAAAAATTGTTATGAATTTAGATCAAAATAGTATTTAATAAATTGAATCAATGGAACACGTATAGCTCGTAAATAAATTTCAAGGGATCTGCGGTCCAACTATAGAAGCCCACATCCAACCCCTATCTATTAAATTAATCAGCTCTAAAATTTTGACAGAAATTTATCAGGTCAAATATACGATTTAGCACGGTCCCATTGACCCCATGCCACCCCTGGAAAACTACTCATAATTAATCAATTAAAACTTAAAACAAATGGACAGAACACAACAAATTAAGGATGCTCATCCTTGGCTTTCCTATGAAGAGGTAGTGAAGGTTCTTCTCTATCATCATCAAGGTTCATTATGGATACAAAACCTTAAGGGAGACAAGCTTGAGAGGTCGATGGAAGCGTTCACAAAGCTTCTTAAATCAAAGAGTACAAAAGCTCTTAAACCCTTTGCAGAGTACGTTCTAGGCTCTTACTACAGCGGTGTAGATAAGTATGGCAATCAGATAGAAGTAAGCAAAGATTCCTTCGAGAAAAGATGGCATAAAGCAAGAGAAATTTTACTAACCAGCAAATAAATTTATTGACCTCCAACCTTTACTAATGATATAAATATTAGTACACTTGTACTAACTAATCATGGAGGACTGGCAGGAATGGGAATACTTCGATTATCACGGAGAGCTAAAAAGCAAACGCACAAAGATTTGCATTACTTGCACTCACTTTCGCTACAGCATGACAGATCAATGTGTAACTATCTTGACTTGTCCCTTTCACCAGAGGCTTATTCCACAAGGAGATCATTTAGTTAAGGGCTGTAGTTGCTGGAGGAAAGATAATCGAATATTTGCTCCAGAAGCAGCTTGAGGATCTGGTGCGTAGTTCTTTAGAGAGAGCACAAAACCTAGTAATAGCTTTAATTTATAACCCATATGTGAACAGATAATCAATTCTGTGTGAACAGTAAGTTCAAGAATCAAGCTATAACTAGGATTTTATTTGGCTCCAATAAATAGAGAAAAAAAGATCTGTAACCAGCGATCTGTTTCTATATTTTTTTACGGTAAATTAGATTAAATAAATCGATGATTTGAACGTTTGCAGAGAAGACTAAATATGCACTCTGTTCACACATCGTTCACACATTGTAACTTTCTCATAACACATTGAAATGACTGACGTTAATTACTGGCTAATGAAAAGTGAGCCAGCTTGATATGACTAGGTTTCTCAAATTTTCTTAAATTCTATTCTAGCAAAATTCTAGCAAAACTAATAAATATAAATTCATTCATTGAGGTAAGGATTTAGGATGATTTGTGATTGACATTCGATCTAAAATAAGGGGGCATTTAGCTCCTTTTTTTTAATTTTTAAATGGATTGGCAAGAAGTTGTCAAAAGGAATAGTTCTTATGAGGAAGGTTCTATTTATATACTTTCTAATAAAGAACTTCCTAATATGTTCAAAATAGGTTTTAGTAATGACGTAGAAAAAAGAGCAAAAGCTCTAAAAAAAGCTACAGGTTTAAAAGAGGATTTTGTAGTAGAAAAAACATGGAAAACAAAAAATCCATATGAAGTAGAACAAAATATTTTTAAATCATTGATGATGCAGAAAAACGATAAAGGAGTATTTGATAGCTCTATTCAGCCTGTTTATATGTATACTCCATACATAAATGGAAGGACTTTTAAAGAATTTGTAAGAGATGAGAGTTTAGAATTTTTTTGTAAAAGGATAGAAAAATTTATTCAATGAAACGCTTACTACTTGCACTACTAGCAGCCCTCGCTTTACCTACTGCTGTTAATGCAGAAAGTTATTGGCTAATTGTTTTTCTTAATGCTAAAACTTCTCAGAAAATACAAATGAATAGTATGGAGCAATGCAAAGAACAGGGCGAAGCTTATAAAGATAGTGGTATTTATGGTAAATCCGCTATGTCTACATCTATGCGATATGTTTGTTTAAAAGGTAAATGAAGGACTATATAATTTTTTATCTGATAGTTTTTGGAAGTTTTTTTATAACTTATCTACTGAAGTTATTTAATCCTTCTCTCGAGAAGAAAACTTTTACCTTACCGCCTTTTTTTAATGGTTTAGTAGCGGGCTTAATACTATTACTTAAAGGTATTTGGGCATTATTTTATTTTTGGTTATGGATTGCTCCCGTACCAGAATTAATTCGTCTATTTAATGATGGAAAGAGATATAGCGAAATTGATAATGGTATAGTTTCACTGCTGTCTTTTTTGCTGGCTTTTCTAATAACAAGCCTAATTTCATTTGGGTTGGCATTCCTTACTGCAAAACCTTTATTAAAAATAGAAGATAAATTTCTTAAATTTAGTGAAGGGGGAAACTTATTTAAAATAAGACCTTTTGCCAGTGGATTTATAATTATTGTTTACGGAATATCCATATTTATAGGTCATTGGTGGTATCTACCTGATAGAGAAGCCGTTTGTTATAGATTCCTTGAGGGAACATATTCTGAGGAAAAAGCTATTGTTAAATGGACAGAAACAGGAGGTAGATACGGGGATGTAAATATGTTGAATAATTGTGCAAAATATATTCCTTACGTTGATCAGAAAAAATTAATAATAAAAAAAGAGGAGTAAAGCAGCACCAATACCACCCATCACTTTCCTAAATAGGAACTTTAATGGATAATAAAAATATAAAAAAAATTCTGATTCTAGCAAAATTCTAGCAGACACATTCCTCCAAATCAATTGATATGACTGAGATAAATTACTGGCTAATGAAAAGTGAGCCTGATGCTTACAGCATAGATACTTTAAAAAATGACGGTGTAACTTTATGGGATGGAATAAGAAATTATCAGGCTCGAAATTTTATGAGGAAAATGAAAAAAGGAGATAAAGTTTTTTTTTATCATTCAAATTGTAAACCCCCAGGTATTGTGGGACTTATGGAGGTAATAGATCTAAATATTGTTGATCCTACTCAATTTGATCAAGATTCAAAATATTTTGATCCAAAATCGAAAACTGATAATCCGAGGTGGGATTGTGTAAAAGTAAAATATAAATTTAAATCAGATAAGATTTTAAGTCTACCTGAATTAAAGAATTTATTTAATGAGGATGAGTTATTAGTCGTAAAAAAAGGAAATAGGTTATCTATATTACCTGTCAGAAATGATATTGCAAAAATACTACTAGAAAAAATATAAAAAATTTTTAATCCTTAAAATTCATTGAAAACATATTGCCAATATAGAGTCTCGTTAAATCCCTATTTTGAAATCCTTTTTGCATCAAAAACCCTGCAATAGCGGCTTGTAGTATCCTGTATTGATCCCAGTTAGGATGCTCCTCAACGAATTCTTTCATAGCCTTTTGAAGATTTTCTTGAAGTTCACATTTGAAACTTATAACTTCATCTTTATGATTTAATACTTTTGAATTTTCGTCGTAATTTAACTCTTGCATATTGAAAAACTATTTGAAATTTAAATCTACAAGATGTAGTTTTCTCCAAAATCACTAAATCGTCAACAATCATTACTAAGAGATAGTCTCAGGTTCTAGAATGATGAGAATTAAGTGATGAAAGGGGGAGTCATGGAGATTAATTTTGTAAAATTAAATCTTACTTTAGTATAAAGATTTATATAAAATCAAAAGTTTTCCACATGCTTTAGATCATTAGATATTTTTTAAAAAAATACTGTGGAAAAGTTGTGAAAAATTTTTTTTTGAAGGGGGAAATATTCTTTAAAATTTCCAATTTTATTTATCTTTTAATCCATTGATTCCCACATGTTTTTTATTTCATAAAATAAATTTTGTGCTATTGGTATCGGCCAATACATTTCGAAGGATCTAGTTTGGTCTTGGCTTTCAAAAACAAACCTCAAACTCCATTCATTCTTTTTCCCCTCTAACTGAATATACCAAGGAAGTTTTTCTAATTCTAAATTAATGGATTCTTCATCCATTAGTTGATCCTTGATAGCTAATAATTGTTCATTAATTCTTGAGAGTAGAAGGTAAAGTGAATAGAATTCACTTTTTTGCAACTCGATTGACCAATTGTCAACACCAATCAAAAAGCAAAATTTGCCTTTTTTAAAATCTTTTAATAATCTCCATCCTTTTTGGCCCTTTACCAAAATTAGCCTGGAAGTAAATCTGGTTGATCTTGTTCATCGCTAAGTTCAATAATTGACCTTTGAACAGGTTTAATAGTTGACTCCTCTAATAGGCCATCAAAATCATCAAAACGTCTTTGTTTAGCTCTGAAAGCAATTTTAACTGTAGTTAAATATCTATTAGTTGATTTTCTTATCAAGCTCTCACCTCTCTTTGCAAGATCATTGGAATCAAACCCTGCATTATTAGATATGTTCATTAAAAAATTTTTTACTATAAGATATATCTTACAGTTTATTCGACCGTTTCAAAACATAAATTACAAAAAGAACTTAAATTAATTTAAAAATTTCATATGGAAGAAAGTTTATTTGGAACACTTGCTATTGATTTAGGAAATACTAATACTGTTGTAGCTTTTCAAGATCAAAAAGATATAAATTCTGTTTTAGTTGAAATACCGAATATTACATCATCTCCAGGAGTTATTCCTTCAGCTGTTTGGTTCGAGGAACCTTCAAAGATTACTAAAATTGGTATTAGTGCTTTAAAGATGAGGGATAACTCAAATTCTGATTTATTTTTTCATTCGAATTTTAAGAGATTTATTGGAAATTCTATTGAAAAAATTAACCAAATAAATATTTTAACCCCTAATGAATGTGGGGAAAAATTTTTTCAAATTTTGTGGGCAAATATTCCGCACAAGTATAAGATCAAAAGACTTGTTTTAACTGCTCCTATAGATACATATAAGGGGTATAGAGAATGGTTAGTTAACCTTTGCGAGAAAATATCTGTAGATGAAATAGCCCTTGTTGATGAGCCTACTGCGGCAAGTTTAGGAATAAATGTACCATTTGGCTCAAAAATTATGACATTAGATATTGGAGGAAGTACAGTCGATATGAATATAGTCAAAATAGAGGGGGGAGAGGGAAAATCTGATCCAATAGCTGAACTATTAAAATTTAAAGGTAATGATGTAAGCTCAATTTCGAAACAAAAAACAAGGTGTGCTGAAATAATTGGAAAAACAGGCTCAAAAATTGGTGGGAAAGATTTTGATCAATGGATAGTTGATTATTTTATTCCAGGTAATGATTATATTAAAAATCTTTCAAAGGCAGAAAAAATAAAATGTAAACTCAGCTCATCTGTAATCAAATATGAAAATAAATATCCAATAAAATTATTTAATGAACACAATGAAGAAAGTGAATTTTACCTAAGTAAAGAAATCTTTGAGAAAATACTCATTGGCAATAATCTTCTTAATCACCTTGACTCTTTATTAAAAGATTTATTAAATCAAGCAAGAGGTAAATTTTGCACAGTTGACGACTTAAATTCAATTGTTTTGGTTGGTGGAGGAACTCAAATACCGCTGATTAAAGAATGGATAAAACAAAAAATTCCAAAAATTAAAATAAAGTCGCCACCCCCAATTGAATCAATAGCTTTGGGAGCTTTAGCAATGACCCCAGGGGTAAAAATTAAAGACATATTAAACAAAGGATTATCTATAAGATTATTTAATAAAAGAGAGCAAAAACACTTTTGGCATCCTATTTTTTGCAAAGGTCAAACATGGCCAACTGAAACACCATTTAAACTTATCCTCCAACCCAGTAAAAAAAATCAGAAAATATTCGAAATAATAATTGGAGAGACACAAAATGAAAGAGCGTATGATGTTACTTTTGAAAATGGATTACCAAAGTTATCAGAGATTCAAAATGAAGAAGAAATTACAAAATGGGACAAAAAACCACTCAAAATAGTATTAAAAAATAAATCTAATATTGGAGAAGATACTTTAAAACTTTTTTTTAAAATTACAAAAAATGCTGATTTATTAGTTAAGTGTTTTGATACTAAAGATTTATTTTTTGGAGAATATAATTTAGGGAATATCTTCTGATAGATAACTATTGAAGAAAAACCCCTTCTTCATTATCAACATTATTTAAACGTAAACTAATACTTTCAATTTTACTAGTTGGCACTTTTTTACCACAAAAATCTGGTTGAATAGGTAATTCTCTATGACCTCTATCTACCATTACTAATAACATCACTCTTTTAGGTCTACCCCATGAATATAAAGCATCCATTGCAGCTCTAATTGTTCTACCTGTGTAAATTACATCATCAATTAAAAGAATTTCTTGTTTCTCAATAGGAGTCGGAATATCTGCAGCTTGTATTAGGCGAGTTCCAACTCTATTTTGGTCATCTCTATAAAAAGTTGGATCGATTGTTCCTTTTCTAACTCTTAAACCTGTTTTAGAGAATAATTCCTTTTCTAGCACTTCAGTCAGCTCAATTCCTCTAGTCGGGATACCGACCAATAGAAGGTTATCCAATTTTTTTACTTTTTCGATAATTTCGCAAGTTAAACGCGAAATAGTTTTTCTAAGCTCAACTTCAGTAAGTATTACGATCTTTTTTGTCTTCTTGGACATGATTTATCAAGAAATAAAATTAATATAATATTTTCATAAATTAGCAAAAGCTAACTATGTTAAATATAAATTGTTAAAGAGTAACCTTTGAAGCTAGATTTAAGGTTGGATCAGTTAACAATGAATTTGATCTAAATATGTCAAAGATTAGCAGCAAAAATATAAAAAGATTAAGTGTTCCTCAGAGCCCTGTAGTTCTTGCAATACTAGATGGATGGGGATATCGAAATGAAAAATCAGATAATGCTATAAAAAGTGCCAATACACCAATCATGGATTCATTGTGGCATGCTTACCCACACACCCTTATAAGTGCTAGTGGATCTGATGTAGGTCTCCCAGATGGTCAAATGGGGAATTCAGAGGTAGGGCATCTTACCATTGGCTCGGGTAGAATAATACAACAAGAACTTGTAAGGATATCAAATATTGTAAAAAATAATCAATTAGGCTTGGTAAGTGAGTTAAAAGAGATGGCTGCTTCATTAAAGAAAAATAATTCTACTTTACATATCATGGGATTATGTTCAGATGGAGGAGTTCATAGTCATATCGATCATTTATTAGGTTTAATAAAATGGGCATCTGATAATAAACTTCAAAAAGTTGCAATCCATATTATTACTGATGGAAGAGATACTCCTGCAAAAAGTGCCTCGAAATATTTAAATCAAATAGAATCATGTATAAAAAAATTTAACTTAGGCGAAATAGCCTCCATATGCGGAAGATACTGGATAATGGATAGAAATCTTTTATGGGATAGAACAGAAAAAGCATATTCTAATTTGACTGATCCAGATATTCAAGTAACAAACATTTCTCCAAAGGATTACATAGAAAAAAGTTATGCCAAAAATATAACCGATGAATTTATAGAGCCGATACGAATGTCTGAAAACTATCTTAAAGATGGGGATAGTTTGATTTGCTTTAACTTTCGTCCAGACAGAGCAAGACAAATAGTCAAATCCCTCTCGCTCAATCAATTCTCAGACTTTGAAAGAAAAAATTATCCAAATCTAGATTTTGTTACTTTTACTCAATATGATCCCAACTTTCCCGTTAAAGTTGCATTTCCTCCTGAATCACTCAATAATTTTATAGGCCAAATAGTTTCAGAAAACGGACTTAAACAATACAGAACCGCGGAAACTGAAAAATATCCTCACGTAACATACTTTTTCAATGGAGGAGTTGAGATACCCTTACCTGGAGAAGAGAGACATTTGATTCCATCTCCAAGAGTCGCAACCTATGATATGAAACCTGAAATGTCCGCTGAGGAATTAACTATTAGTTGCTCTAAAGCAATTAAAAGCGGGAATTATGCTTTTGTTGTAATCAATTTTGCCAATCCTGATATGGTCGGTCATACAGGCAACATGGATGCAACAATTAAAGCTATAGAAAAAGTAGATAAATGTATGGGTCAAATAGTTAATGCTACTGGAGAAATGGGCGGTAGCATTGTTATTACAGCCGATCATGGTAACGCAGAGGTTATGAAAGGTTCTGAAGGAGAACCATGGACAGCACACACAATAAATAAAGTTCCATTAATTTTGATTGAAGGTGAAAAACGGAAAATACCCAATATGGGAAATGAAATTTATTTAAGAGAAAACGCTGGCCTAGCAGATATTGCTCCCACCTTATTGCAATTATTAAATCTTCCAATACCAAGAGAAATGACAGGCAAATCACTTATTCAAGAAATTGAATTAAAGGGTTATAATAAAGTCGTTCAACACGTTTAAATTACATAAAAGTTTTTAAGCAATGATTCAAATTATTAGTTGGATTTGGGTATTTTCTGGAGTTCTTCTCATTCTTTTAGTTTTACTCCATAGTCCCAAAGGTGATGGAATGGGAGGAATAGCCGCCAGTGGAAGCTCTATGTTCAACAGCGCAAGTAGTGCAGAAGCCTCTCTAAACAAAATAACCTGGACTTTTTTAGTGATATTTTTATCTCTCGCAGTTATTCTTAGTGCTGGTTGGATTTCATAAAAGTTGAATAAAAAAGGGACCATTTTGAATGATCCCTTTTAAAATTATTAAAAGCTATTGTTTAGTTAGTAATCAAAGTCTCCGCCCATACCTGGAGCGCCTGCTGGAGCAGCTGAATCTTTTTTCTCAGGTAGATCTGCAACTATACATTCGGTAGTTAAAACCATACCTGCTATTGAAGCTGCATTTTGTAATCCTGAACGTGTAACTTTTGCAGGATCAACTATGCCAGCAGAGGACATATCTACATATTCTCCAGTAGCAGCATTGAATCCATCATTAAATGGTTTAGTTTTTACATTTTCAGCAATAACAGCTCCATTAGAACCTGCATTTTCAGCAATTCTCATAAGAGGAGCAGTAAGTGAAGCCTCAACAATGTTAGCTCCAATTAACTCCTCTCCTTCTAAATTTTTATCAGCCCATTCTTTTAGAATAGGAGATAAATGAGCGAGAGTTGTTCCTCCTCCAGGTACAATTCCTTCTTCAACGGCTGCTTTTGTTGCATTAATAGCATCCTCAAGACGAAGCTTTTTATCCTTCATCTCAGTTTCAGTAGCAGCCCCTACCTTAATCACTGCTACACCTCCAGCTAATTTAGCCAAACGTTCTTGAAGCTTTTCTTTATCATAGGATGAATCTGTTTCATCCATTTGCTTCTTAATTTGATCACATCTAGCTTTAACTGCTTGCTCATTACCTTCCGCTACAATAGTTGTAGTTTCTTTATTGATAGTTATTCTTCTACCAGTTCCGAGCATATCTAAGGTAGCATTCTCTAATTTCAAGCCTGCATCTTCAGTAATAAGTTGTCCATTAGTTAAAACAGCCATATCTTCAAGCATGGCTTTTCTCCTATCTCCAAATCCAGGAGCTTTTACTGCAGCAACATTTAACACACCTCGTAATCTATTGACAACAAGAGTTGCTAAAGCCTCTTTTTCAATATCTTCTGCAATAATGACTAATGGTTTACCAGTTTTAGCTATTTGTTCCAAAACGGGAACTAAATCTTGCACTAAGGCAATTTTTTTATCAGTTAGAAGGATATATGGTTCATCTAAAACAGCCTCCATTCTCTCGGTGTCTGTTGCGAAGTAAGGTGAGATATAGCCTTTATCGAAACGCATCCCCTCAGTAACTTCTAATTCAGTAGTCATGGATTTTCCTTCTTCTAAGGAGATAACACCTTCTTTACCAACTTTATCCATAGCATTGGCAATCATTTGACCAACTTCTTCATCGTTTCCAGCAGCAATAGTTCCACATTGCGCTATTGCATTGCTGTCGCTGATAGGTTTGGAATTCTCTTTAATTTTACCAACTAGAAATTCAGTCGCTTTATCAATTCCTTTTTTTAGGGTAATTGCATTAGCTCCTGCAGCAACGTTTCTCAACCCTGCTTTAACCATTGCATGAGCTAAAACAGTGGCAGTTGTGGTACCATCTCCAGCTGCATCATTAGTTTTTGAAGCTGCTTGTCTTATTAAAGCAACCCCTGTGTTTTCAATGTGGTCCTCTAATTCGATTTCTTTAGCGATTGTGACACCGTCATTGATAATTTGTGGAGCACCAAATTTTTTCTCTAGTACAACATTTCTTCCTTTTGGTCCAAGCGTTACAGCCACAGACTCAGCAAGGATATCAATTCCTCTCTCGAGCGCTCTACGAGCTTGCTCATTGTAAATAATTCTTTTAGCCATGTTTAGGCAGTGATTTAGTAATAAGTTTTAATAATTTTTGAAACAAATATTTTAGCTTACTACAGCTAAAATATCCTTTTCTGAGAGCAAGACATATTCATCTCCTCCCAATTTAATGTCTGTTCCAGCATATTTGCTGTACAAAACTTTATCGCCAATACTCACTTCTGGAGTTTGTCGAGAACCATCGTCATTAAGTTTGCCAGGGCCCACCTGAGCAACTTCTCCAATCTGTGGTTTTTCTTTAGCTGAATCAGGCAAAAGAATGCCCCCAGCAGTTTTTTCCTCAGATGCGGAAACTTTAATAAATATTCTATCTCCCAGTGGTTTTACTGTAGAGACTGTAAGTGAAACAGCTGCCATAAATTAATGGAGGATCATGATTGAGACGCTTTGCGTCATAAAATTGAAAAGAGTAGTTCTCCTTCCGTATCATCAACAACATAATCTGCAAAGCGGCAATTAAACCATACTTAAACTGTGCGGGTGGCCGAACCCATTTAACGAATCTACCCATGAGGTGGTAGTATTTTCGGATTATGAGCTGTTTAAATCAGCTATTCATCACCAATCAATAAAAAATGGTAGCAACTCCATCAACTTCTTCACAAACAAAAGGCGTAGTACGTCAGGTAATTGGTCCTGTTCTAGATGTAGAATTTCCAGCTGGAAAATTGCCCAAAATATTAAATGCTTTAAGAATTGAAGCTAAAAATCCAGCTGGACAAGACATAGCGCTCACTGCAGAAGTCCAACAGCTCCTAGGTGACCATAGAGTAAGAGCAGTGGCAATGAGTGGCACAGACGGCCTTGTAAGAGGCATGGAGGCGGTCGACACAGGAGCACCAATATCTGTACCTGTAGGAGAAGCAACTTTAGGAAGAATATTTAATGTTTTAGGAGAACCAGTAGATGAACAAGGGCCAGTTAATACTCAAGATACTGCTCCAATTCATAGAGCTGCGCCAAAATTAACCGACCTAGAAACTAAGCCAAAAGTTTTTGAAACTGGTATTAAAGTTATTGACCTTTTGGCTCCTTATAGGCAAGGAGGAAAAGTTGGATTATTTGGAGGTGCTGGCGTTGGAAAGACAGTTCTTATTCAAGAATTAATTAATAACATTGCAAAGGAGCATGGTGGGGTTTCTGTTTTTGGAGGTGTAGGTGAAAGAACAAGAGAAGGGAACGATTTATATGAAGAATTTAAAGAATCGGGAGTTATCAATGCAGATGATTTAACTCAATCAAAAGTTGCATTGTGTTTTGGACAGATGAATGAGCCACCTGGTGCGAGAATGAGAGTAGGATTATCAGCACTTACAATGGCCGAACATTTTAGAGATGTGAATAAACAGGATGTTCTACTTTTTGTTGATAACATATTTAGATTTGTTCAAGCCGGTTCTGAAGTATCTGCATTACTTGGAAGAATGCCTTCAGCTGTTGGATACCAACCGACTCTTGGAACTGATGTTGGTGAACTACAAGAAAGAATTACATCTACATTAGAAGGCTCAATAACTTCTATCCAGGCTGTTTATGTACCTGCTGATGACCTAACAGACCCTGCTCCAGCTACGACCTTTGCTCATCTTGATGCCACTACCGTGCTTGCTAGAGCTCTTGCAGCTAAGGGAATTTATCCAGCAGTTGATCCATTAGACTCAACAAGCACTATGCTACAACCATCAGTTGTTGGCGATGAGCATTACAAAACAGCCAGAGCTGTCCAATCAACTTTACAAAGATATAAAGAACTTCAAGATATTATCGCAATACTTGGTTTAGATGAGCTTTCTGAAGAAGATAGATTAACAGTTGACAGGGCTAGAAAAATTGAAAAATTCCTCTCACAACCTTTCTTTGTAGCAGAAATATTTACAGGAATGTCTGGAAAATATGTAAAATTAGAAGATACCATTGCAGGTTTCAATATGATTTTATCAGGTGAATTGGATGATTTACCAGAACAGGCATTTTACTTAGTTGGTAATATTGACGAAGTTAAAGCAAAGGCTGAAAAAATAAAATCAGAAAAATAAATATCTACATATATATTTAACATTCGATAATTTTAAATTTATGGCAATTTCACTAAAAGTTTTAGCACCTAATAAAAATGTTTACCAAGGCGAAGCTGAAGAAGTAATCCTTCCTAGTACTACTGGTCAACTTGGTATACTGCCAGGACACATTTCTTTAGTTACTGCTATTGATATTGGCGTTTTAAGGCTAAGAATGAATTCCCAGTGGAAATCAATAGCTCTTATGGGAGGCTTTGCTGAAATCGAATCAGATGAAGTTATAGTTTTAGTAAATAATGCTGAAATTGGTTCTGAAATTAATGTACAAAATGCTGAGCAAGATCTTAAAGAAGCAAAATTAACAATTAGCAAATTTTCTGAAAATGAAAAAAATCCAGAGAAAATTAAAGCCTTGAAAGAGGTTTCAAAGGCTGAGGCTAGGATTCAAGCAGCAAAGAACTAATAACTAATATTTAAGCGGTTCCACAAAAAGTTACTTCGGGAAACTTTAATTTGGCTTCTTCTAATTTTTTTGTCTTACCTTCTTCTTGCCAGTAATTTATCACTTCAGTAGCTTTATTCAATATCTCTACTCTTTCGTTATCGGTAATCCAACCTTTATTCTCAAGTTCACTTTTTAATTTTTCCCAAGCATCATCTCTTGGCCAAAAATAATAGGCAGTAAGAGGGCTTGGGCCTCCACCCACTATTTGATCCACTGCTAAAGCCACATTATCAGGCAACCACAATACTTTAATTATGAACCTTCCTTCATCAGGTTTAGGGGTATAACCAGTGGGTACCCCATCTTCATCAATCGTGGCAGCGGCCAATACAGCTGTGGCTCCCATCATTCCTAAATTAGAAGAAGAATTTTTAGAGTTTGGTGCATCACTTTTTTTTTCCTTTTTTTCTGTTGAATTTTGATTTAACTTATCTGATGAAGTCATTCACTTATTTATATTTATTAAATAATTTATCAGTTTATGGTCACATTTTGATTGATTTATTGAAAATTTCTTGATTTAAGTTATTTATAGCTTCCAAAAAGGATTTTTATCTATCATGAGATACTTCATAAAAATCATAAATAGTGGCTTCCAATGAATCCCAGAGATCTTTGGGGATATCATTTTCTTCTGCGAACATGCCAAGCTGACTAGCTAAGCCTCTTGCTTGAGAAAGTTTCGAATCATATGAATCGGACTTATTCATTTTTGAGCTTTAAACTTAACAAAAAATAAATCTATTAACTTAATAAGTCAAATTTCAAAATTCTAAATCAGAAATTTCTTTTTGAGCAGCAATACTTAAAACTTCTGGTTTTGTATCTGTGACCAGGACATCATCTTCTATTCTGATCCCTATGCCTTTCCATTTCTCATCTATAGGGGGTTGTCCATCAGGGACTGGGATCCTATCACTTATGTAAATCCCAGGTTCTACCGTAAGAATCATTCCATTCTGTAATGGCACTTCATAGTCCCCCATTCTGTATGCTCCAACATCATGAACATCCAAGCCGAGCCAATGTCCAGTTCTATGCATATAAAGATGTTTATAAGATTGATTCTCAATTATCTCTTCAGTACTACCCGACAATAAACCAATTTCTTTTAATCCTTCAATAAGAATTGTTAAAGCAACATTATGAACTGAACTGGAATTCGATCCCTTTACAGCACTTTTAATTGCATTTTTCTGCGCATTTAATACAATTTCATAGATAGCTTTTTGCTCATTCGAAAATTTACCACCTATTGGAAAAGTTCTTGTTATGTCTCCATTGTAATAATCAATTAGTGAGCAGCCAGCATCCACCAATAATAAATCTTCCTTCTTCAAGGGTGAGTTATTTGAGGTGTAATGCAAAATACAGGCATTATCTCCTGATGCGACAATTGAGTTATAAGCTGGTCCTCTCGCCCCTTTTTCAAGAAAGAATCCCTCTAAAATGCCCTGAATTTGTCTTTCATTTTTCTTTGATGAGATAGATTCTCTAACTAGTTCATGAGCTTCGGCTGAGATTTGTATAGCCTCTCTCATTCTCTTAATTTCAAATTCACTTTTAATTAATCTCATCTCGTTTAAATAAACTTCTGGAGATTTTATAGAATTTGCACCAATCCCTAATCTTGAGCGATTATCAAGTTGTTGCGAAAATATCTCAAGTACTAGTTTCTCTATTATTGGATGCTTGCCAATTGAAAAGACAAGCTCATCAGAACCATTTATGTAAGCTGGGAGTAAATCTCTTAATTCGTTTATAGAGTGAGCCTTATCAGCATTAAACTCTTTTTCAGCGCCTTCTAAACCCCATCTAAAGCCATGCCAGACTTCACTAATAACATCTTTGGGAGAAACAAACATAATAAATCTCTCACCCTTTGGTTTATGTGATAAGAAAAGAGCGATTGCATCTGGCTCATCGAAACCGGTTAAATACCAAAAATTACTATCTTGTCTAAAAGGATATTCACAATCAGCATGATGCTTTACAAGATTAGCCCCAGGGATAATAGCAGCTTTTCCACCCAATTTATTTAGGAATATTTCTCTTCTTTCTTCAAAAACTTTATTGTAGGGTTTAGACATAAATTGTGTATTGGCGTGTTTTTAAAAAAAATGGAAGAATGAATCAAACAGATTTAAATCCTATTCTATTTTAATGGAACCAAGTGTTTACGGCTTAATTTTACTCATTACTATTATTTTAATTGGGTCAGCATGTTGTTCGGGAGTAGAGGCGGCTTTTTTAGCTGTGAATTCAATTAGAATTTTAGAAATAGCCTCAAAACAAAAGCCAAAAAGTTCCGCAAATCAACTACTAAAACTCAGAAAACACCTTGGCAGGACTCTAACTGTAATTACAATTACAAATAATGGATTTAACATCATTGGAAGTCTTATTTTAGGTGTATACGGAGCCTTGATAATAAATAATAGTTATGGCTTAACCTTATTTTCAATTGTTTTTTATATATTAGTTGTCTTAGTGGGAGAAGTTCTTCCGAAAGCTCTTGGTACAAGATTTTCAGTTCAAATAGCTTTATTATCAGTACCAGTTTTGAGAATATTAAATATCTTAATGAAGCCATTCTTAATATTGATCGAACAAATATTTCCAGTTATTACTGCAGAAAATGAAATTTCAACTGATGAAGAGGAAATTAGACAAATGGCAAAAATTGGGAGTCAAAAAGGTTTAATAGAAGCTGATGAGGCAGCAATGATATTTAAGATTTTTCAATTAAATGACTTAAAAGCTAAAGACTTAATGATCCCTAGGGTCTCGGCACCTTGTCTTGATGGGTCTTCCAATCTTGATGAAATTTCAAAACTAATAATGTCTGACAACTCTCCATGGTGGGTAATTTTAGGAGATAAAGTTGACAAAATACAAGGTGTAGTTAAGCGTGAAAAAATGTTAGCAGAATTAATTAATGGGGAAAATAAGAAATCTTTATCAGAAATTTGCGAACCTGTCGAATACATTCCCGAAATGATTAAGGCAGATCAATTATTAACAAGATTTGACAAGAATCATAATGGAGTAAAAGTAGTAGTAGATGAATTTGGGGGATTCGTGGGGATTATTGGTGCAGAAGCTGTTTTATCAGTAATAGCTGGATGGTGGAAAAAATAAATCATGAAACAAATGAAAATTAATAAAAATTATTTACATTTAAAAAAATGGTGGGAGACTCTTGATCTTACCAACTATGAAAAAAGTTTATTTAATAAAGAAATAATTTCTTTTAATCAACAACTATTTAGGTTCAAAGAAAAAAAAATAAGAATTGGCGCATATGGTAAATCAGGCGTAGGAAAATCTTCTGTTTTAAATTCCTTACTAAAAAAAAGTATATTCACAACAAATATTATCAATGGAACTACAAAAGAAATACAAGCGGAACCTTGGATCCTCAAAGAAAAAACACTTTGTAGTATAGAGTTGATTGATTCTCCAGGATTTGATTTTTGCAATATTAAATTCCCAGATAAAGTTTACTCTTTCATAAATCATTCAGATCTTGTTCTTTTTATAGTTTCGGGAGATTTAAATAGAAATGAATTAAACGAGATCAGCTCCTTAATTAAAGATGGGAAAAAAATAATTGTAATTTTAAATAAAATTGATCTTTTTAATAAAAATGACTTAAAAGAAATCATGGAAAATATTAACTTTAAGCTTCCAAAAGATTTTAATATTCCAATAATTCTTAATCATGGAAACAATCTTAAAAATTACCTAACAAAAATAATAAATCAACATGGTGAGACATTGTTAACACTTAATTCACTTCAATTAGCTGACAAATTGTTTTTGCAAATAAAACAACAAAGATTGAAAAAAAGACAGAAATTAGCTCAATCAACTATTGGTAAATTTTCGACCATAAAGGCATCAGCAGTAGCTCTTAATCCATTTGTTCTGTTTGATATTGCGGGTAGTTTTGCACTAGATACTGCAATGATTGGAGAATTAAGTAAAATTTATGGTTTAAATTTGAAGGGTAAATCAACAAGAATAATCTTTAAAAATATATCCATTAATAATTTATACTTGGGCGTGACTCAAGTCGGAGTTAATACATCTTTCAACCTTATTAGGAAAGTAATTTTATTAACGGCACCTTTCACTAACGGTCTTTCATTATTACCCTATGGGCCAATAGCAATTATTCAAGCAGCAATTGCTATAAACTCTACAAAAATCCTTGGGAGATTAGCAACAAAAGAGATATTTTTAAGAAGCAAAGTTTCCTTAATAGAACCTTTCATAATGATTCAAAATTTAACTTTAAATGAACCAGATGTTTTTAACCACATTAATATTTACTTATCAAATAGAAATCTAAATAATAATTTTATTAGTTTTCTGCCTTAAAACGTAAAATGGGAAAAAGCATTGCATTATTTGGTACTAGTGCAGATCCACCTACCGCTGGTCATGAGAAAATATTAGAAGAATTATCCAAAATTTATGCTCATACCATTTGTTATGTAAGTAACAATCCGAACAAAAAGCATAAAGAGGATATCGCAATCCGTAGCCAATTATTAAAAACTCTTATTGAAGATTTAGATAATCATAAAATTTTATTTAATCAAAGTGTTACTAGCAAATGGGCATTAGAGTCGATTAAAAAATGTAAAAAAATTTATGAAATTGATAATTTAGATTTCGTTATTGGAAGTGATTTGATTCAAGATATTTTCTGCTGGAAAAATTTTGAAAAAATTATTAAAGAGGTAAGTTTTTTTATAATTTTAAGAGAAGGTTATC